>JBIKMQ010000354.1:0-3719 GCA_044359215.1 Candidatus Chromulinivoraceae bacterium | reverse complement strand
CCATGCTGATGCCGGTGACGCCGATGCGCTGCGGGTCCACCTCGGGCCGCGAGGCCAGGTAGTCGAGGGCCATCCGGTCGTCCCGCAGGATCATCCCCCAGAGCGTCCGCCCGGCCCAGAGCTGGAACTTGGCGGCCGTCATCTCGCCGGCGGATCCCTTCTCGGCCGGACCTCCCGGACCCTGGCCGTTGCGCTCGCCGAAGCAGTAGGCGTCGATGCCCAGGACCACGTACCCCTGGCGGGCCAGCGCCGGGCCGGCCGCCACGGGCGCGGCGTTGGTGCGGAGCATCTCATCCTTGCCGATGTCGTACTGGCCGCCGTGCCAGTGGCAGTAGAGGACCGCCGGCAAGGGCCCTCGCACGTTGGACTCCGGGGGCAGGAACACATAGCCCGCCACAGTCGCACCGGCGCCGTTGTCGAAGGTGAACTTCTCGAAGCGGTGGTCGCCGCGATCCTCGCGCAGCACGGTGGTGACCTTCGGCCGGGCCGGCCGCTGGGGGAGCTCGCCCAGCAGGCGCTCCAGGGTGGCCCGCACCTCGAGCCGACGGGCGGCCCAGGCCTCGCGGGTGGGCGGCACGCGGAAGTCCGGGGCGAGGTCGGCCCCGGCCAGCCAGGCCTCGGCGGCGGGAACAGCAGGGGGGCGGGACCCCGTAGGCGGGGGCGGAACCGGGGATGCTGGCGGGGTGGGAGGGGTCTGGGCCATGACGCGAAGGGCGACCGCACCCAGGAACCCAAGGGCCCACCCGGCACGGAAGAGACGCGTTGGGATCGCCATGGTCGGGAGCGGTTCGGAGGGCGCGACAGAACGTCGGGTCGGGCGATCGGGGGCGGCTGTCCGTGATCAGTGCGGTCGCGAGGTGCCGAAGCGCTGGGCCCAATGGTCGCCGATGGCACGCGCCCCGCTGACGAAACGGGTGCCCTGGCCCTCGGCGCGTTTCACCTCGGGCCCGTCGCCGGGGGACCCGGCCGCCAGGACCAATACCGGGCAGGACTGGTTGGCCTCGCCGATGCGGGCAATGACGTCGGGGCGCGGGCGCTGGAAGTCCACGTAGCGGACATCCACCGCATGGCGCAGCTCGGGATGGTAGTGGAGCAGGCCGTTCACCTCGGAACATTCGGGGCAATAGAAGGAGGTGCCCGGGCCGTCGACGAACCCGTGCTTCAGGAGGAAAAGCGTGTCGCGTTCCATGAGCCGAGAAAAACCACGCCCGGAAGGGGCGGGCAAGGTTTCTCTCCGACCGCCGCCACCAGACCATCGACCCGGCGCCGGGATCCGCGCGGTTTTTCTTTGCGTTCGGCCGGGGCCCGCCCGCAAATCGCCCCGACGATGAATGACCGGGTGATCCTGCCGACGCCTCCGCCGATCCTGAAGAACCAGCAGGAGGAGGTCCGCGAGCTGTTCCAGCGCTTCGTGGTGCCGAGCTACGGGCGCTTCGAGCTGGCCCTGAGCCACGGCGCGGGCAGCCACGTGTGGGATGTCGCCGGCAAGCGCTACCTCGACCTCGGCGGCGGCATCGCCGTGTGCTCGCTGGGCCACGCCCACCCCGAGATCACCGAGGCGCTGGTGGAGCAGTCGCGGCGGCTGGTGCACGTCTCCAACCTGTACTATCAGGAGCCCCAGGGCCGCCTGGCCCAACGCCTGGTCGGCCACCTGGCGCCGGGCAAGGTCTTCTTCTGCAATTCGGGGGCCGAGGCCAACGAGGGCCTCTTCAAGACGGCCCGGAAATTCGGGCACGACGAGGGCCGCTTCGAGATCCTCACGGCGGTGAACTCCTTCCACGGGCGCACGCTGGCGGGCATCTCGGCCACCGGCCAGGACAAGGTGAAGAAGGGGTTCGAGCCGATGGTCGAGGGCTTCCGGCACATCCCCTTCAACGACCTGGAGGCGGCGCGCGCGGCCCTCTCGCCGGCGACCGTGGCCATCCTCATCGAGGGCATCCAGGGCGAGGGTGGCATCACCCCGGCCTCGGCCGAGTACCTGCTGGGTCTGCGCAGGCTCTGCGACGAGAAGCGCCTGCTGCTGCTGGTCGACGCCGTGCAATGCGGGCATTTCCGCTCGGGTCGGTTCCAGAGTTTCCAACGGGTGCTCGAGGGCGTCGCCGGGGGCGCCGGCTTCGTTCCGGACGGCATCTCCATGGCCAAGTCGCTGGGCGGAGGCTTCCCCATCGGGGCCTTCTGGCTGCGCGACGAGGCCCACGGCGTGCACCTGGGCAAGATCCTCGGTCCCGGCACGCATGGCACCACCTTCGGCGGCACCCCGCTCGGTTGTGCGGTGGCGTTGCGCATCCTCGACATCATCGAACGCGAGCGGCTGGCCGAGAACGTCCGGACCACCGGCGAGCGGCTGCACGCCGGGATCACGCGCCTGGCCGAGCGGTACCCGGGCGTGGTGCTCGGGGCCCGCGGCCTGGGCTTCATGCTGGGCATCGAGCTGCAACCACACACCCGGATCCCCGGCTTCCGGAGCGTGGACACCGCCGCCAGCCTGCAGATGGTCAACCGCCTGCACGAGGCCGGCGTGCTGACCATCCCCAGCGGCACGCAGATTGTCCGGCTGCTCCCGGCGCTCAACCTCTCCCCGGCCCAGGCCGACGAGGGCATGCAGCTCATCGAGGCGGTCGTGCGGAGCGTGGCCTGAGAAAGGTTGGCCTCCGCACGGCCGGCCCGGATAGGCTCCGGCCCAGTCCATGAGCCAACCCCTGATCCTCGGCCGGTTCTCCCTCGGCATCGGCGACCGGTTCGCCCACCAGGCCCGCGCCCAACTGAAGGCCTGCCAGATGGCCCTGGAGCGGGGCGTCGAGGTGATCCCCGTCTGGAACAAGTCCAACCGGGAACACACGATCATCGGCTCCGATCCGTCGGCCACCCGCGCGGCCGCCGACGCGGCGGTCCGGGAGCTCGGTTGGAAAGGCGCCCACTTCCTCGATGCGGATCACATCCGCCTGGAGACCGTGGGGCGCTTCCTGCCGCACTGCGACTTCTACACCATCGATGTGGCGGACTTCATCGGACAACCCGCCGCGCCCGAGGCGGTGGAGGCCTTCCTCGACCGGCACCCGGAGCTGGTCGGAACCCAGGTGGTCCCTGGCATCGCCGAGCCGCTGGTCACCACCCGCGAGGAAATCCGGCGCATCGCCGCGCAGTTCCTCAAGGCCACCCAGGAGGCCGGCGCGCTGTACCGGCACATCGCCGCCGCCAAGGGCGCGGGCCGCTTCATCACCGAGGTGTCCATGGACGAGACCGACGCGCCGCAGACCCCGCCGGCCCTGATGGTCATCCTGGCGGCGCTGGCCGATGCCGGCGTGCCGGTGCAGACCATCGCCCCGAAATTCACCGGCCGCTTCAACAAGGGCGTGGACTACGTGGGCGACGTGGCCCAGTTCGAGCGCGAGTTCAACGACGACCTGGCGGTCATCGCCGAGGCCATCCGGCGCTACGGCTTGCCGGCCGAGCTCAAGCTCAGCGTCCACTCGGGCAGCGACAAATTCTCCATCTACGGGCCCATCGCCCGGGCGATCCGGCGCACCGGAGCGGGCCTGCATGTGAAGACCGCCGGCACCACCTGGCTCGAGGAGGTCATCGGCCTGGCCGAGGCCGGCGGTGACGGCCTCGAACTGGCCAAGGACCTGTACGCGGCCGCCCTGGAGCACCTCGACGAGCTCTGTGCCCCGTACGCCACGGTGATCGACATCGACCGGTCCCGGCTCCCCGCCGCCGCC
>JBIKMQ010000353.1:0-3722 GCA_044359215.1 Candidatus Chromulinivoraceae bacterium | reverse complement strand
CCGAGTGCAACCAACAAGGAGTTGAATTGTTGCCCCTGCGCCCTCGGCTCAGATTCGAGGCGGAGATCGACGAACTCGGGCGTTGGAGAATCACCGGTGCCTACCCCCTGCGTCCGGCGACCGAACCGGCAGACTTTGAAACCGACGAGGGTCGCCGGGTGAGGATGCCCCCACCCGCCCGGTCGGGCGCGGAGCGTTATGAACAGGGCTTCGACGGTGCCAACACCTACGTGGTTCACCGCAGCAGTGAGGATTTGATTTTTGTCGACCGGTCGCTCAAACCCATCGAACCGCAGCCGGCAGAGACCTTGGCCAACATTTTTCGGGGCGATGAGTTTCCGTTCCGCGCCGGTGCCTGGTCTCACCTGGACTGGTTTGTCCTCGCTTCCTTCGGGTACCAGCAGCGCCCCGAGAAAGCGGGTCATGTGCCTTCACTGCTGGGGCGTGACCGGAGCAGCCTGCAGGAGTTGGACATCTCCATGACCGACATCAGCCTCGATGCCGATCCTCTGGCGCATGCGCTCAAGGTCCGTGCCACCTATCGTGCCGAGTGGCCGAGGTTTGTCGAGCAGGCCGAATTCTTCCTCGATCCCTCGGGCACCCCGAGGCAGCCCATCGGGTTGATGATCCCCACCGATGCGTCGTCGGCCAAGTTGGTGGATTCCCGCTGGAAGTCGCTTCAGGCCAAGTCCCCGGCTGCAAGGGTGGGCCGCTTGACCTCGGGCGAGCCGAAGACCTTCAACGGTCGGGTGTATGCCACCCGATACCGCCTGGAGATGACCTGGCGATTCAGCAGCCGTCCGGTGGATCCGTCCATGCTGGACAACCTGATGGCCAGCATGGAGCTGAGGATTGAACACGTGCGGGAGTTGGCGGACGGCGTGGGCCGTCCCCGGCTCCCGGTGACCCCGATCAATGTCTACGACTATCGCTTCCGTCGGGTGGCCGACCATTCGGTCACCGAGTTCCTCCATTATTGGGTGGACGACGGACACTGGAAGTCCGAGCACGAGTTCGGGTTGCGGGTGCGCGCGGCGTTTGAACACCTCCAGAGCCCCGCGATGGTGCGGCTTGGAAATCCGGCGGACAGCATCTACTGAAACAAGCCATGCTCGATGGCTTCCTGTCAGGAATTGGTCGGACCCGGGCCTCGAGCTGCCTCCGGTTCCCTTCCTGCCAGCCGGATGCCATCGTTCTGCGGCAGGCCATGAACCCATGAGCGACGAAGCACCCCAGTCCCGGCCGGACGACCGATTTCCACCTGGTGGGCCACCCGCAGTCGACGGGGGCAACATCGTCCAGGTCCGCCAGGGGGAGCATCTCTTCCGGGAGGGGCAATTCCCCGGGGCCATGTACCTGATCCGTCGAGGCCGTTTGCGGATCTACCGCACGGAAAACGACCAGGAAATCGACCTTGAGGTCCTTGATGAGAACAAGATTGTCGGGGAATTGAGCTTCCTCGACGGGAGCCTCCGGTCGGCCTCCGCGCAGGCGATCAGTGACACCACCGTCGTGAAGATCTCCGGACCTGCGTTCTCCAAGACCCGCGAAGGGTTGCCCGATTGGCTGAAGATCCTGATCCGCACCCTGTGCCTGAGGTTGCGGACGACCAACGCCAAGGTGAAGGCTCCGCATCATTGACCCCGGGGTGGCCCACGACCGGGTTGGCGGGATGGGGCGATCTGGGATGGCGCCGCCCGGCGAGGTCTTCGCAGGTCCAGGCGCGCGGCCGATGCACCAATGGTTTCGGGCCTTTCCCCGAAGAGACCTCCGGGATAGCCTGAGGGCATGATCCGGGATGAACAAGGGCGGCGGATGGATCGCAGGTGCTTCCTGGCTTCGGGCGCGGTCGGCCTGGCCGGGTGGACCGGCGGAATCCTCGTCTCCCGGGCGGAGGAGACCGCCCGCCTGCCGTTCGACAACGGCGAGCGACCGTTGGTCAAGTATCCGCAGAAGCGCCCCCTCCTGCGGCACACGGCGAGGCCGCCCCAGCTCGAGACACCATTTCCCGTCTTCAACGAGGGCCTGTTGACCCCCAACGACGCCTTCTTCGTCCGCTACCACCTCGCCGGATCACCACCTCCGCGGACGGTCCTGGATCCGGAGACCTTCCGGCTTCAGGTGCGTGGCACCGTGAAGTCCCCGCTGACCTTGAGCCTCGAGGACCTCCAGCGACGCTTCGAGACGGTCGAAGTGGTGGCGGTGAACCAGTGCTCGGGCAACAGCCGCGGATTCTTCCAGCCGCGGGTGCCCGGTGGTCAATCGGGCAACGGCAACATGGGATGTGCCCGCTGGCGGGGTGTCCGCCTGGCCGACGTGCTCAAGGCCTCGAACCTGCTGCCGCAGTCCAAGCAGGTGCTCTTCGATGGTCTGGATCGTCCGCTCGTCGCCAGCGTCCCGGATTTCGTGAAGGCCCTGGATGTCGACCAGGCGCTTGATCCGGAGGTGCTGCTCGCCTGGGAGATGAACGGTGAACCGTTGCCCTGGCTCAACGGGTACCCATTGCGTCTGGTGGTTCCCGGTCACTACGGCACCTACTGGGTGAAGCACCTGCACTCGATCCAGGTGGTGGATGCCACGTTCTCCGGGTTCTGGATGAATCCGGCCTACCGGATTCCCGACGATCCGTGTGCCCATGTGGCTCCCGGATCCGCGCCGAAGCGCACCGTGCCGATCGAGCGGTTCAATGTGCGCTCCTTCCTCACCAGCCATGTCGATGGCGGGCGCCTTTCGTCGGCGGGGCAGGGGGTGACCCTGCGAGGCATCGCCTTCGACGGTGGATCCGGGATCCGGGACGTGACGGTGTCCACCGATGGCGGTCGAACCTGGACCTCGGCCCGCTTGGGGGCCGACCTCGGTCGCTATGCGTTCCGGGAGTGGACCCTGGATTGGCGGCCAGGCTCCGGTGGCTCGGCCGAGGTGCTGGTCCGGGCCACCAACCGACTGGGCCAGAGCCAGCCCTTGGACGCCTTGTGGAACCCGGCCGGCTACATGCGCAATGTCGTGGAACGCACCGTCTTGAGCCTATGAACCCTAGCCGTCTCCGGTTGCCGTCGTCGTGGTGGGCGATTCCGCTTGGCGCCTGCTCGCTTGCCGGTGTCGTGTCGCTGCTCGCGACCTCCGCACCCAACGTCCAGCCGCCGGTGAAAGATGGGCCTCGACCCAATCCCCATCGCGATGATCCCTGGGTGCTGCCCACGGGGGAGCCGGCCCTGCCGATGGGCGATGCTGCCGCCCCGGTCCGCCGACACTGCGCCCTGTGCCATTCGTACGACTACATCGCCACGCAACCCCGTCTTGGCCGGTCCGGTTGGGCGGCCAGCGTCGAGAAGATGCGGGCGAAGTATGGTGCGCCCATCCCCACCAACGACGTGCCCGCCCTGGTCGACTACCTGGTCAAGCACCATGGCAAGGAGTAGGAGCCCACGGTCAGGGCCCCGCCGTTTCCGGCGGTCGATCCGCGCTGGCCAAGCCTCCCCGGTCGGTCCCATGGTCCGCCCCCGCATGACTCCAGTGCACCGTTTCCCTGGCTGGGCCATGGCGATGCTCCTCGCTTGGTCGTTGGTCCGGCTGCCAGGTTGGGAGCCGTTGTCGGCGCAGGCGCCGTCGTCACCGGCCCCTGCGATCCGCGGGGCGGCCGATGGCAGACCGCCCGCTGTCCGTCCGCCGGGCAACCTTAATCGACGATCCCCCCTTCCCAATGTCGTGATCCTCGTCGGTGA
>JBIKMQ010000352.1:0-3731 GCA_044359215.1 Candidatus Chromulinivoraceae bacterium | reverse complement strand
CGGATCGGGAGGCGGGTGGACGGGCTCAGGGGGTGTGGACCGAGGTGGTTTGGGAGGGTTTAGCCGCTCCGGTCCGGGGAATCAATCCCGGGAGCCACCCGGAGTCGCCGCACGAGGCTTCGCCAGGGCCCGTGCCTCGACGTAGGTCCCGAGGCAGTGGGCGAGGCTTCCCTTGGCCCCCGCCCAGTCGACGCGGCCCAGGGGCACATACAGCGCGAGCTTGGCGGCCCGGATCACGAGGCCCGCCAGGCTGGGGCGGTGGGGTTCGATGAACCGGGCCATGGCCCGGAAATCCACACGGCCCTTCCGGTAGAAGGCCCGCATCGACCGGCGGTTCCGGTAGTGCACCCCGGCGGCGTGGACCGCGGCGATCGTCTCCCCGGCCGCCAGCGCATCGAAGTACCACTGCAGGTCCTCGCCGCCGCCGATCTCCTCGTCGAAGGGGCGTCCACGCCAGGCGTCGGCGCGGTAGAGGCTGTTGGGATTTCCCGCCCCGAACCCGAACCCCCGCCGCAGATCGTCGCCCTCGAAGTAGGTGATGCCCCCGCTGAGGGCCGCGTCGAACTCCCCGAGGATCGGCCCCACGGCGGCGGTGACCGTGCCCGGGAACCGGCCGATGGCCCGTCGGTACGCGTCGAGGAACCCGGCACCGGCCGGCACGGTGTGCGCGCTGAGGCTCAGGACCCACGCGTGGCGGGCGGCCGCGAACCCCCGGTTCAACGCCCGGCCGTAGGTGAACTCCCCCCGGGCGATCGGCACGATCTCCGCGCCCTGGCCGCGGGCGAGTTCCAGCGTCCCGTCGGTCGAGCCCGAGTCCACCACGATCAACTGGTCGTCGGGGTCGCGCCGGAGTTGCCCCAGCACCTCGCCGAGGGTGTCGGCGGCGTCGAGGGTGCGGATGACGATGCTGAGGGCGGGGCGGGCCATGCGGGTGTGCGACCGTCCGATCGTAGGGCAGGCCGGATCCCAAGCCCAGCCTCGAGACGGTGCGCTGTCGGATCCGTCGGATTCGCCGGATCCATGGGCGCGGGGCCTGCATCGGAGGAGGGGGACTTCCCGGAGTTGCATGCCGGCCGATTCCGGTTTTCCATACGACTCAAGGAATGAGCGACCAACTCGACACCCACCAGAAGGCCCTGCAGATCAACCTCGACCCGACGAAGTACGGCGTGTTCGCCGAGATCGGCGCCGGTCAGGAGGTCGCGCGCTGGTTCTTCCGGGTCGGCGGGGCCAGTGGCACCATCGCCAAGACCATCTCGGCCTACGACATGACGGTCAGCGATGCCATCTACGGGCAGAGCGACCGGTACGTGAGCCGCAAGCGCCTGATCGCCATGCTCGACCACGAGTACCCGCTTCTGGTCGAGCGCCTCAAGGAGCAGCGTGGGTCGACCACACGCTTTTTCGCCTTCGCCACCACCGTCGCCGCCAAGAGCTTCCAGCGGAAGGACGAGACCCACGGCTGGATGGGCATCCGCTTCCAGAGCGAGCCGGGTTCCGAGCCGAGCGACATCCTCCTGCACGTGGCGATGTGGGACCGCGACAGCCTCCAGCAGGCCGAGGCCATCGGCATCCTGGGCGTGAACCTCATCCACGCGGCGATGTACCTGATCTCGAACCCCCAGGCCATCGTCAACGCGCTGCTCGACAGCCTCTCCATCGATCGCATCGAGGTCGACATGATCGAGTTCCGGGGCAAGGAATTCGCCGGGGTCGACAACCGCCTCCTGGCCCTGCAATTGGTGGAGAAGGGGCTGACCAACGCGGCGATGTTCATGCCCGACGGCCGCATCGTCCAACCGGCCGACGCCCTCTACAAGAAGAGCATCCTGGTCGAACGCGGATCGTTCCGCCCGGTCACCCACGTCACGGTCGACATGCTCCGCGGGGCCCAGGCCCAGTTCATCCAGGAGCCCAACGTCGACGGCAAGAACCTCGTCGTGCTGATGGAGATGACCCTCAAGAACCTCAGCGCCGAGGGCCGCATCGACCACCAGGACTTCCTCGACCGGGTGGACATGCTGGCGACCTTGGGGCATCCGGTGCTCATCTCCAACTATGGCGAGTTCCACCGCCTGGCCACCTACCTCCACCGCTTCACCAAGAATCCGGTGGGCTTCGTGATGGGCATTCCGACCCTCAAGGAACTCTTCGAGGAGCGCTACTACACCGGGCTGTCGGGCGGCATCCTGGAAAGCTTCGGGCGCATGTTCAAAAACGACCTGAAGCTCTTCGTCTACCCCTTCAAGGATCCCCAGAGCGGGGCGATCATCACGGCCGGCAACCTGCGCGTGGCCCCGCACCTGCGGCACCTGTACCTGTTCCTCATGGAGAACTTCTTCATCCAGGGCCTGCGCGACGTGAACGAGGCGAACCTCACCGTCCTGAGCCGCAACGTGCTCAAGATGCTGCAGGACAACGAACCCGGCTGGGAACCCATGGTGCCCAACGAGGTCGCCGCCCTCATCAAGCAGCGCCACCTGCTGGGCTATCAGGGCTAGGGATCACCGGCCCCGGCCGGGACGATTCAGAGCGGGCGGGTGGTCCGCTCCATGAGCCAGAGCACGTCGGGATTGTTGGGGGAGGCCACGTTGAGGGGAATCTCGACGCCCTTCTTGAGCACGGGGAAGGTCCGGCGATCGACCCAGCGCTTGATCTCGGAGTGCCCGTCGGC
This sequence comes from Candidatus Chromulinivoraceae bacterium, assembly GCA_044359215.1. Taxonomy (GTDB): domain Bacteria; phylum Verrucomicrobiota; class Verrucomicrobiia; order Limisphaerales; family UBA9464; genus SXXZ01. Next base: position 1,057 of record JBIKMQ010000352.1, on the reverse strand, counting down.
GAACGACAGTCCCCCGGCCTGGTTGTGGTAGCTGGCGGGGTAGTCGACGATCTTCCAGATGCCCGGATTGCCCGGGTAGCCGAACATGCCCACGATCATCTCGCCGTCGTTCATGCTGTCCTCGCGCTCGTCCATGAACACCCAGGTCATCGAGGGGCCGGGGTCGTTGAAGTCGGAGTACTTCTTGTAGACCCGGAAGGCTCCGCCGAAGGAGGTCACGTCGGTCGAGTCGATCCATCCGTTCATCGACATGCTGCGGACGCGGGCTTTTCGAGCCCCGGAGACGAGCACCGTGCTCAGGTCGGCCGGGCACTTGAAGACTTGCGCCGATTTTCCCACGTAGGACCAGAGCAGCCCCTTCGCAAGATCCTGGTCGACGTCCCAGTTGCTGCGGTTGCCGCCGTTGAAGTCGAGGGAGCCGTGCACCCATTCGTTGGGACCATAGGACTGCGGCAGGCGGTCCTGGTGGTCGTCGACGTAGAGCCTCCAGCCGAGCATGAGTTGCCGGCCGTTGTTCATGCACTGGATGCCCGTTGCCTTGGACTTGGCCTTGGCCAGCGCGGGCAGGAGCATTCCGGCCAAGATGGCGATGATGGCGATCACCACCAGCAATTCGATGAGGGTGAAGCCGCGGGAATCGGCCGATAATCGATGGGGTGGAACGGGCATGGGGTTCATGGAAGTGCCGGCTGCAGACCTCGCACGGAAGTTCCGGAAGGGAGGATGAAGCAAGACCGGTCCATCGACGAGTGACGTTTTTCGGTCAAGCGGGACGAGTGTCGCCGGGTCCGTTTCCCCGGGCTGTGGAAGCGATGCCTTCGTCAGGTCCGATGGAGGATGGGATGCCCGAGTCACCCGCCGGTGGGGTTGCTCCAGCACCGGTTGCTCTTCGAGGGCGGGGAAGCGTTCCGATCCGCGACCGAAGGGACACCAGCCACCGGCAGTCGGTTCCTGCAGCGTTGCCCGCATCCCACGGACGATCGATGGTCGGTGGTTGCTGTTCTCGTGGCCATGGAGCCTGGTCCGGTCCAGCGAATCTTCGTCGCCAGAATGGACA
>JBIKMQ010000403.1:0-3396 GCA_044359215.1 Candidatus Chromulinivoraceae bacterium | reverse complement strand
TCTTCGCCTACCACCGCCTCGATTCCGGGCTGCTGGGGGTCGGTGCCGACGCCCAGGTCTACGCCGTGCAATTGCGGTACGCGATCAACGACCGGCTGGCGTTCATCGCCACCCGCGACGGCTACACCCGCATCCACCTCGACAATGGCACCACCCTCGATGGATGGAACGACCTCGCCGCCGGGCTCAAGTATGCGGTGATCCAGGATGCGGCCAACCAGTTCGCCGTGACCCCGGGTTTCACGGTGACCGTGCCCACGGGCAACAGCGAGGTCTTCCAGGGCGAGGGCAAGGGCCGGGCCGACCTCTTCGTCTCGGCGATCAAGGGGTGGGATCGGTTCCATCTCAACGCCAACGTCGGTGGCACGGTTCCCTTCGACGCCGACGCGAACACCTCGAACCTGCGCTTCAACGCGATGGTCGACTACGCCTGCCACCGTTGGTTCACGCCCTTCGCCTCCTACAATTCCTTCCTGACGGTCAGTGATGGCCAGGCGATCGGGCTGCGTTCGGAAGGTTTCGACGTGATCAACTTCGGCAGCAGCAACGCCTCGGGCCGATATCAGGGTGCCGTGGGCGTGGGCTTCCGTTCGCACCTGACCCCGGCGCTGGATTTCGGCGCCTCCTACGAGGTTGGCGTCGCGGACCCCTCCGACATCTTCAAGGATCGCGTGACGGTGGACCTGGTCTGGAAGTTCTGAGGCCCAGCATCGATAGGACGGCGTCGGCCGGGTCCGGGCCCGTGCCCGAGTCCGGTCATTCGATGGTGGCGTTGAGCTTCAGGCGGAGCGCATCCACGACCTCCGGCGAGACGAACGGGGACACATCGCCCCTGAGACGGGCCACCTCCTTGACCAGGCGCGAGCTGAGGAAGGAGTACGAGTCCTTCGGCATCAGGAAGACCGTCTCGACGTTTTCATTGAGCCTCCGGTTCATGAGGGCGAGCTGGAACTCGAACTCGAAGTCGCTGACCGCCCGAAGCCCGCGCACGACCGCGCAGGCCCCGTGGCGGACCACGTAGTCCACCAGCAGGCCCTCGAAGGTCTCCACCACCACGTTGCCGAGGCCGGAGACGGCCGACAGCGCCAGCCGCTTGCGCTCCTCGAGGCTGAAGAGGGGATGCTTCCCCTCGTTCCGCGCGACGGCGAGGATGACCCGGTCGAACATCTTGGCCGCCCGCTGCACCACATCGAGGTGACCGTTGGTGATCGGGTCGAAGCTTCCCGGGTAGACGACGGTTCGCATGGGCCGCAGCGTACGGCATTCCCCGGGATTGGAAAGCGGGCTAAGGGTCGTCGCCCGCCTCCGGGATTGAATCCGGACGGGTTTTCGGAGTCGATGGACAGGTTGGCCGCCTTGCCCACAACCCCGCTGCTGGTCCTGTTGACCCTGGTCGTCGCGAGTTTCTTCTTCGCGCTGGCCGAGTCGGCCCTGTTTTCGCTGGGGACCTGGCGTGCGCGCCGGCTGGTGGAGTCCGGACGCCGGGGCAGCGAACGGGTCGGGGAACTCCTGGCGCAGCCGGCCGATGTCCTCGCGGCGATCGCCCTCGGCAACACCCTGGCCAACGCGTTGCTGGTGGCCATGACGGTGACCGCCAGTCTCGCCCTGGACCGCGGGATGTCCGGCGTCGGCTGGGCGGCTCTCGGGTTGTTCCTCCTGCTGCTGGGCTGCGAGGTGACGCCCAAGGCGCTCGGGGTGCGCAGCCCGGAGACCTGGGCCCTCCGGGTGGCCGAGCCGTTGTGGATCTTCGTCAGCCTCACCCGGCCGGTGAGGCGCATCGCCCAGGCCTGCGTCGACGCCATCGTCGAGCGCCTCGTGCCACGATCGGTGAAGTGGCAGGCCGGTGTGTCGGACGACGAGTACGCCGACCTCATCGAGCTGGCCCACCAGCAGGGCACCCTTGGCGCCGGCGAGAAGGAGATCCTGCTGCAGGTGCTCTCGCTGGACCAGCGCACGGCCGGGGACGTCATGCAGCCGAGGGCCCGGATGGTGTTGCTGCCGGACGACCTGCCCATGGACCGCATGGTCGCCGAGGCCAGGCGCTCGGGCCGTCACTGGATCCCCCTTTACGACGAGACCCCCGACAACGTGGTGGGGGTGCTGAACACCCGGACCCTCCTCCTCGATCCGAGCCCGACCCCGGACCTCTTCATGGCGATGGAATTCCCGTCGTTCATCCCCGAGAGCATGAACCTGCTCAAGCTCTTCGAATCGATGCAGCGGCAGCACCGGGGCGTGGCCATCGTGCTGGACGAATACGGCGGCACGGCCGGGCTCCTGACGCTCCAGGACATCCTCGCCTCGGTGGTCGGGACCATCCGACGCGAGGGCGAGGCTCAGGGCTTCGTCTTCGAGCGGCTGGCCCCGGGACGCTGGCGCGTGCACGGGGCGATGCGGGTCGAGGACTTTCGTCGCGAATACCCGGGCCTGAATCCCCCGGGGGATGTGGAGACGATGGCGGGCCTGGTGCTGTGGCTGGCCGACGTCGTCCCCGGCCCGGGTGAGACGTTCCGCCACCAGGGGCTCCGGATCACCGTCCGGCAGGCGGACGAGCGTCGCATCCGCGAACTGCTGGTGGAGACGGAGGGGCAGTCATGAGCCACGACCTGATGCATTGGCTCTCGATCGCCGGCTGGCTGCTCGTGTCGTTCTTCCTCTCGGGCATGGAGGCCGGGGTGTTCGCCCTGAGCCGCCTGCGGGTGCGGCAGCGGGCCAGGGCGGGCAGTGGCAACGCCCGGAGGCTCCTGGCGTACATGGATCGCCCGGAGGATTTCCTCTGGACCATCCTTGTGGGCAACACGGTGGCCAACTTCGCGGCCGTGGCGCTCATCCTCCAGGACCTCCAGGTGTGGGCCGGGAGGCGTCCCTGGACGCTTTGGCCGATGCTGCTGGGCACGGGCCTGGTGATCTACCTGGCCTGCGAGCTCCTTCCCAAGAGGCTCTTCCAGCGCATGCCGAACCGGCTGTGCCTGATGCTGTTGCCGGTCTTCGCGGCGTTGCACTGGGTGCTCTCCCCGGCGGTGTTCCTCGTCGGACGGTTCGCCCAGGGCCTGCTCTGGGTGACCGGTGACCGCGCCCTGAGCGGCCGGCTCTTCGCCAACCGCGACGAGCTCAAGGCGCTCATCCAGTCGAGCACCGGCGCGCTCTCGAAGACCGAGAGGTCGCTGATCAACCGGGTGCTGGATGCCCAGAACCTGACGCTGTCCCGTGTGGCCCGGCCGATGGAATCGGTCCAGGCGGTGCCCGTGACCGCCACCGTCGCCGAGATCCGTGAGCGTTGCCGGGACCGCGGCCACACCCGGATGCCGGTGTGGAGCGACACCCGCGGGACCCGTCGCATCGAGGGCATCGTGAGCCTGAAGGACCTGCTGCATGCCGAGCCCGTGGCGGGGCGCA
>JBIKMQ010000351.1:0-3761 GCA_044359215.1 Candidatus Chromulinivoraceae bacterium | reverse complement strand
AGGCACGGTCACGCCCACCAACCCGTTGGACCGCCAGATGCTCGACCGGGTGCTCGGTGGCGCCCGCGACCTCCGCCGCACCCTGGCGAAGGCCGACCAACTCAAGCTCGACGAATACCTCGACAGTGTCCGCTCGGTGGAACGCCGCATCGCCGCCATCGAGACCCGCCAGCAGGAGGCGGCCTTCGAGAAGCACGGGGTGGCCCCCTCCCGACGCCACGCCGCCGATTCCGCGCCCATCGAGGTGAAGATCCCCGAGGGCGACAAACGCAGCGACTACATGCGGGTGATGTGCGACCTCATCGTCCTGGCCTTCCAGACCGACACCACGCGCGTCAGCACCTACATCGGATCCCGGCCCAACGGAGCCTCCTACCCCGAGCTCGGGTTCTCGGACCAGCACCACTCGCAGACGCACTACGGGGAAGACCAGGAGATGATCCGCAAGGTGGCGGCCATCAACCGCCTCAACGTCGATCAATTCGCCTACATGGCCAAGAAGATGCACGCCCTCCGGGAGGGTGACGGCACGCTGCTCGACCATTGCATCCTGATGTGGGGCTCGGGCCTCGAAGACGGCGACAAGCACCGGCGCGACAACCTGCCGTTCATCCTTGCCGGAAACGGCGGTGGCTCCCTCAAGACCGGCCGATTCCTCTCCGACCTCCGGGGCAACCAGGGCGACCTGCTCACCACGCTGCTCTCCTGCGCCGGCATCCCCCTCGACCGCCCCATCGGCATCGCCACCCGACAACTCACCGAACTCAAGGCCTGACCCGGCCCGGGTCCGCGCGGACCTGTCCCCCGGGCGTTCGCGCCTCGGCCGGAAACGTGGCCAGCCTTGCAAGCGCGGGACTCACTGGACCCAGTCGCCTCGCGGATAGCCGACACCCATGAGCGATACCGAACCGTTGCGGGCGTGGCTGGAGCGACAACCGCCCTCCCGCCTTGCGGGCTGGCTGGAGCTGGCAGGCACCCTGCAGGCGCCGCTGGGCATGGCGCTGGCGGCCGAGCGGGATCGCCTGCCGGCGGGAGCGCCCAACCCGGCGTCGATCCGCGAGGCCATCCGGCGCCTGACAGAACCGCCCCACCGCGCCACCTGGAAGGAGGCCCGCGAGATCGGGAATACCGCCTCACTGGCCTGCCGGCTGCTTGAGCACGCGGCAGAAGACGGAGCCGCCAGCGGTGACGTGATCGCCCTGGCGGAGTTCACAATGCAACGCGTCGAGGAGTTGGCGATGGCCGTCCAGGACTCCGAGACCTGGACGGGTCCCCTGCTCACCGAGTTGGCTGCCATCCATCGCCGTGCCGGCCAACAGTTCAACCCGGACTCCAACGACGTCATCCCTTGATGCCCCCCGTGCCCGAATCCCGGAAAGTCCGCGACGCTGGCCCGAGGGAGCAGACGCTGCCGCGGGGGTCGGCACGAGTCCGCCCTGGGTCATGGCCGATCCTTCGCTCGAGGATGCTCGGATTAGAGGAGGACGTTGACCTTCGGGAATGGTTCCCGGACGCCGCTGGGGACGCCTTTGGCCAACTTGATCCTCGCGTTGTCGGCACCCCGTGAGTTACCAGTTTTCCGCAGTCGATGACCCGCTTCCGACTCCAGCAACACCTGATATGACCCCATCCGGGGTCCCCGACACCTGTGTCGTGGGGGTGTAGCTCAATCGGTCAGAGCAGGCTCTTTATAAGGGTCAGGTTGTGGGTTCAAGCCCCACCACCCCTACCAACTTTTCCAGCCGGCCTGGCTACCGGAACGTCTGAGTCCTGCACGCCGTTTCCTCAGGGAGGCCCCAGTGGCTCCCGAGGCAAACTCCCGTTGGATTCGGCACGCCGCCTGGGGAAGCGCACGAACCGAGACCCGGCCAATCGCCCACCGACAGAAATCGCCTTCCGCACCAATGGGACAGGCGGAGGGGTGTGACAACGATTGTCCGCGCCCTGGGCGATGCTCTCCACGAAGATCCGCCGACACCGCCGTCATCCACCTGCCCCCATCCCGAATCCCGCCATGCCAACGCCCCGCCAGATCCTGAATGACGTCCGAGAGCCGCTGCCCGACTGGCTGGCTCGGTACGAGCCAGGAATGATCGATGCGCCCACCCATGGCGCACGCGTGATCGACGCGTTTCTCCAAGGCCGGATCGCGTTCTATCCTGGGTCGGGAGTGGTCGACGGGGAGTTGTTCGAGACCTTCACGGCGGCTCATGCGGCGCACGGGGTCCTGCACGCCGACCTGAGGCACCCGGCAAGCCGGGTGTCCGAGATTCTCGGGCGAAGATTCCGGCCGTATGTGCATGTCGCCGGATACCACCCGTTGGACGTGCGGGTATGGGATGCACCGACCACCCAGGCGATGCTGAGACTCACCCCGGACCATCCGTTCGACCAAGACCCGAACCTGCAAGGCGCCTGCTGGGCGATCCTGGAGCGGGACCCTGATCGATCGGAGGCCCATGGACCGTGCCGCCTGGCCTTCCTGCACGTCCACTGCGAGGCCATCTGGCTGTTCTGGAACCTCTGGGTGCGCGGTCGCCGACCGGCGCCGTTCGCCTTGCTCCTTCAGGATCATGGATGGGGCGGCAACTGGACCCGTTTCGGCCGCGACGGCGCCCTGCACCAGGCGGCGGTGACATCGGGCAGCCTGCCCCGGTGGTTGCTCTCGGTCCCGGAACTGGCGTGGCCCGGGTACCGGCGACTGACCGATCCCCTGCCCGTCCGCTTGGTTCCACTGCCCGCCGAACTGGGCCAGGGCGACTGCGACCCCGTCGGCGGCCGAGCCCTGTATGCCCAGGACGACACCGCCCCGCGTGCCGACCTTCAGGATCTCGACGCCGAGGCGTCCGCGTTGGAGATCATCGACCGGATCTATGCCGGCATGACCTCCGACGCTCCAAAGGTCCCAAACGCCCCCGATGCCCCAGACGCCCCGTCAACCCTTCAGACCCCGGCGCTCACCAGCCTTGCGTCCCCGCACTCGTCCCGGCGGCTGTATTTCGCCTACGGGTCCAACATGAATCCCGCACAGTTCCATCGACGGTGCCCCGGATCGGACATCGTCGGGCTTGCGACCCTGAGGGACCATCGGTGGTACATCACCGATCGTGGCGTGGCGTCGGTGACGCCCGATCCAGGGAACCGGGTGCATGGCGTCCTGGCCCGGCTGACCGAGGAGGACGAGCAGCAACTGGATCGTCACGAAGGGGTTTCCCTCGGTCTGTACCGGCGGGAGTGGGTCACGGTGGACGTGGCCCATGGCGGGCGGGTCACCGCGTTGATCTACCGTTCCTGCGACCCCGGCGTGGGACGTCCGCGGCCCGGGTACCTGGAAGGCATCGTGTCCGGAGCCCTTCACCACGGCCTTCCCGCCGAGGCGATCGCCCAACTGGCCTCCTCGGGCGGGATGCCGGCGCCGCCCCCGGATGACCAGGAATCTCTCTTCGTCTACGGAACCCTCCTGCGCGGGCAGTCGAACCACCGCCACCTGGCCGGCAGCGCCCTGGTCGGCGAGGCTGTCACGGTCGATTGCTTCGCCCTGTACCTCGACGGCCTGCCGATGGTGTTCGAGCACGACCCGGTGTCGCCGATCCATGGCGAACTGTATCGGGTGTCACCGGCCACGCTGGCCATGCTGGACCGACTGGAAGGGCATCCCGAGGTGTACCGCCGAAGCCGGGTGGCCGTGCGGGTGAAGGGGGGATCCATCATCGACGCATGGCTCTACTTTCACCTCGATCCCTCGGGTCGGATCGATCGCG
>JBIKMQ010000350.1:0-3772 GCA_044359215.1 Candidatus Chromulinivoraceae bacterium | reverse complement strand
CTTCAAGATGCGGGTCTGGTTCCTCAAGGAGACCAAGAGCCTCTGCACCAGCTGCGGCACCGGGTGCAACATCACCATCGGCTCCCGTGAGGGGGTCATCCACCGCTACGAGCCGCGCGACAACGACGCGGTCAACGGCCCGTGGATGTGCGACAGCGGACGGCTCAACTACCGCTGGGTTGGCCGCGCCGACCGGCTCAAGGAAGTGCTGCGCACCTCCGCCGGGGGCGCCCGCGAGCGCATCACCTGGGGCGCGGCCCTCGAGACGGCGGCCGACATCCTGCGCCGGGCCGCCCAGGGCGGCGTGGCCTTCGTGGTCTCGGCCCGCCAGACCAACGAGGAACTCTTCCTGCTCAAGAAGCTCGCCACCCACACCGGCGCCCTGACCGATTCGGTGCCGCGCGAGGGCGAGCCCGACCGGCTGCTGGTGAGCGCCGACCGCAACCCCAACAGCAACGGCGTGCGCCTGACGGGCATGGCCTTCACGGAGTTCGGTTTCAACCTCCTGAAGATCGCCGACGGCATCGCCCGGGGCCGCATCCAGACCCTCGTGGTCTTCGGCGAGGACGTGACCCGCGAGGGCATCGGGCCGGAGTTGCTGGCCAAGCTCGACGCGCTGATCGTCAGCGACATCCTCCCCAACGCCACGACGGCGGCGGCCACCCTGCTGCTGCCCGGCGCGGCCCACGCCGAGAAGCGCGGCACATTCGTCAACGTCAAGGGACGCCTGCAGCGCTTCCAGAAGGCGGTCGAGCCCCCGGGCGACGCCCGGCCCGAGCCGGAGTTCCTCCAGGAACTCGTGCAGGCCGTGACGGGCGAGGAGCCCAGCCGCAGCATCGAGGGCCTCTTCAACCGCATGGCCGCGGCGGTGCCGGCCTTCGCCGGGATCGAGTGGGCCGGAATCGGCGACACCGGTGTCACGGTGCAATCCTGAAGCGACCATGGAAGCGATCAACTATCTCAGTCCGACGGCGCAGATGATCCTCTTCAGCGCCCTGAAGATCGGCGTGGTCTTCGGCGTGGTGATGACGGCCGTGGCCTACGCCGTCCTCGTCGAGCGCAAGGTCTCGGCATGGATCCAGGACCGCGTCGGCCCCAACCGTGCGGCCCCGTTCTTCGTCGACTACCTGCCGGTCATCGGTCCGTTCCTGGTGAAGCTGGGCATCTTCCAGCCGGCGGCCGACGGCCTGAAGTTCCTGCTCAAGGAGGACTTCACGCCGAGCTACGTGCGCAAGGTGTACTTCTGGCTCGCGCCGGCCATCACCGTCATCCCGGCGCTGCTGACCATCGCGGTCATCCCCTTCGGCTCGAACCTCGGGGGCCAGAAGATGGTCATCGCCGACCTCAACGTCGGCATCCTCTACACCTTCGGCATCGTCTCGCTGGGCGTCTACGGCATCGTGCTGGCGGGCTACGGTTCCAACTCCAAGTACCCCTTCCTCGGCAGCATCCGCTCCAGCGCCCAGATGATCTCCTACGAGATCGCCATGGGCATGAGTGTGGTGCCGATCTTCCTGCTCACCGAGAGCCTCAACCTGTCCGAGATCATCCGCTACCAGGCCGAGCACGGCTGGATGATCCTCAAGCAGCCGCTGGCTTTCGTGATCTTCCTCATCGCCGCCTTCGCCGAGACCAACCGCCTGCCCTTCGACCTGCCGGAGTCCGAGTCCGAGCTCGTGGGCGGCTACCACACCGAGTACAGCTCGATGAAGTTCGCGCTCTTCTTCCTCGGCGAGTACGCCAACATGATCGCCTCGGCGGCCATGATGGTGACGCTGTTCCTCGGCGGCTGGACGTTGCCGTTCATCGATGCGCTGAACCTGCCGGCCGGGTCGCTCCTGCTGGGGTTGGTGCACATCGGCGTCTTCCTCGCCAAGATGGCCTTCTTCATGATCGTGTTCATCTGGGTGCGCTGGATGCTTCCGCGCTTCCGCTACGACCAGCTCATGGACCTGGGCTGGCGCCGGTTCATCCCGCTGGCCTTGGCCAACATCGTCGTGACCGCCATCGTGGTCGCCCTGTTCAACCACTGACACGCCCCCTGTCGACCCCATGAGCACCAAAGTCGTTGATCGCGCCCCGCTGACCTTCTACGAGCGCACCTACCTGCCGGCCATCCTCGGCGGCCTCAAGGTCACGGCCAAGCACTTCGCCGACACCGTCTTCAAGGGCAAGTCCGTGACCATGCAGTACCCGGAGGAACGCTGGGTGGTGCCCGAGGGCTACCGCGGCGCGCCCTACCTGGTGAAGGACCAGGACGGGGCCACCAAGTGCGTGAGCTGCCAGCTCTGCGAGTTCGTCTGCCCGCCCAAGGCCATCCGCATCACCCCGCCCGGGTCCGAGGGGCGGCCCGCCGACCGGGCCAACGCCGAGAAGATGCCCCGGGAGTTCGAGATCAACATGCTCCGGTGCATCTTCTGCGGCATGTGCCAGGAGGTCTGCCCCGAGGAGGCGATCTTCCTCCAGAAGGATTATTCGATCACCGGCGAGAACCGCGAATCCATGATCTTCAACAAGGAGAAGCTCCTGTCGCTGGGCGGCACCCATGCCGGCATCCAGAAGTGGAAGCACAAGCTCGAGGAGGCCCGGGCCCAGGAGAGCTTCCCGGTCGAAACCCCCTAGCCCCCGCCAGGATCCCTCCCCGGAGACCCACCCCTTCCCGACATGCCCCAGTTCACCGACCTCCTGTTCTATGCTCTGGCCGGGCTGACCCTGCTCTTCGGGTTCCTGACCGTGCTCAACCCGCTGAGCCGCAGCCCCGTCACCAGCGCCATGTTCCTGGTGCTGACCATCCTCTCGATGGCCGGGCTCTTCGTGTTGCTGCACGCGTTCTTCCTGGCGGCCGTGCAGATCCTGGTCTACGCGGGCGCCGTCATGGTGGTGTTCCTCTTTGTCATCATGCTCCTCGACCTCAAGGCGGACGAGCGCCGCCACTTCAACCAGGTGGCCGTCGGCCTGGGCGGCCTCTCCGCGCTGGCCATCGCCGGCACCCTCGTGGCCGCGGTGGTGAAGAGCGTGCCGGCGGTCGCGCCGGCCGGACGCCTCGCCGAGGGCGAGACCAAGGCGCTGGGCCGGCTGCTCTTCGAGTCGCACATCCTGCCGTTCGAGATCCTGTCGCTGCTCCTCCTGGTCGCCACGGTCGGGGCGATCCTGATCACCAAGAAGGACCTCCGCTAGGCAGCCCAGCCCTCCGCCCGCCCGTCCCCAGACGAACCCCTCCCGAGAGACCCACCCGTGATCCCCGGACTCCACCACTACCTGATCGTCAGCGCGCTGCTCTTCAGCCTCGGCCTGCTCGGCGTGGTCGCGCGGCGCAACCTCTTCGTGGTCTATATGGGCCTCGAGCTGATGCTCAACGCCGCCAACCTCGCCCTCGTCGCCTTCTCCCGGTTCCACAACAACCTCAACGGCCAGGTGATGGTGTTCTTCATCATCACCGTCGCCGCGGCCGAGGTGGCCGTGGGCCTGGCGCTGCTCGTGGCGCTGTACCGCAAGCGCCAGACGGCGCACGTGGAGGACCTGACCACCCTCAAACTCTGACCGCATGCCCATGGAACACGCCGCCGCCGCACAGCACGCCGTCGAATCCGGCTCCCGGCTCCAGGACCTCGCCTGGGCCATCCTCGTCCTGCCGCTGGTCATGGCCTTCTCGACGGCCGTCCTCACGCCGCGCAACCGCATGCTGTCGGCGGCCCTCAACACCTCCGGGGTCGTGGTGTCGTTCCTGCTGAGCTTCACGCTGTTCTGCGTCTTCGGCGGCCAGGCGGTCGAC
>JBIKMQ010000349.1:0-3773 GCA_044359215.1 Candidatus Chromulinivoraceae bacterium | reverse complement strand
CGATGCGGCGCTCGAGCTCCATGAAGGTCGAGGAGACGGTGTGCAGGCGGTCGATGGATCCGTACGAGGTGTAGCCGCCGGGGTAGTTCCGCTTCGACCACTTCCGGCCGGCCTCGTCGACGTCGCGGAACTGGTGGCATTCCTTGAGCAGTTCGCGGTTGAAGGCGGCGCCATCGGACCGCAACCGCGCGCTGTAGATGAGGGTGGGAAACCAGGTCTCGATCCGCTTCACGGGCGGCGACCTTGCCCGAGAGGCGCAGGACGAAGAAACCTTTTCGGTCTGGCCGGCGTCGGTCCGGCTGTCGTACTGCCAAGTCCATGACCGCCCGGAACCCCTCCTCCCGCCATCCGCGGATCGCCCCGATCGCCCGGATCGGCCACCTGCTGGCCGAAGCCCTGTGGGTGACGGTGGTGATGACGGGGCTCGCCGGCGGGTTCCCGCAAGGGGTGCTCGGGGCCGACCCGGCAACGGACGAGGGCGCGCGCCACTGGGCCTTCCAGCCGGTGGGCCGGCCGAAGCCCCCGGAAGTGCGCGACGCCGGCTGGCCCATCGACCCGGCCGACCGGTTCGTCCTGGCGCGGCTCGAGGCGACCGGGCTGCGCCCCGTGCGCCAGGCCTCGCCGCTCGAGTGGCTGCGACGGGCCAGCTTCGACCTGACCGGCCTGCCACCCACGCCGGAGCAGGTCGCGGCCTTCACCCCGGCGGACGGCGCGGGGGTGCCGGAGTCCCGCTACACCCGGCAGGTGGACGACTGGCTGGCCAGCCCGGCCTTCGGCCAGCGTTGGGCGAGGCATTGGCTCGACGTGGCCCGGTTCGCCGAGAGCGCGGGCAAGGAACGCAACCACCTCTTCCCCGAGGCGTGGAGGTATCGGGACTGGGTGGTCGACGCCTTCAACGCCGACAAACCCTACGCCGACTTCCTGCGCGAGCAGGTCGCCGGCGACCTGATCGCCCGGACGGCACCGCCGGAGCAACGCGACGGGCTGGTCGTCGCCACCGGCTTCCTGGCCATCGGCACGAAGGGCCTCAACGAGGGGCGGCGCGAACAGTTCCTGGCCGATCTGGTGGATGAGCAGATCGACACCACGACCCGCGCGATCCTGGGGGTCACCGTGGCCTGCGCCCGCTGCCACGACCACAAGTTCGATCCCATCTCGCAGCGCGACTACTACGCGCTGGCCGGGATCTTCCGGAGCACCGAGACGTGCTACGGCACCACCGGCGACAAGGCACGCAACCGGCAGCCGTCGAGCCTGATCCCGCTGACCCGGGCCGCCCGCTCCGAGCTGGCCCTCGAGCCCCGGCCCGGCCCGCCGTTGCGCCGGCGTTCCCCGGAGCGCGCCAGCCGGCCCGCCGGCATCCCGGACAACCGGGCCACCAACGCCATGGCCATGGGCGCGCGGGAAGGCCGTCCCGAGGACGCGTTCTTCCTCGTGCGGGGCGAGGTGACCCAGCGCTCCGGCCGCGTGCCCCGCGGGCTCCTGCCGCTGCTCGGGCCGACGAACGGGCTTCCCATCCCGCCCACCGGGAGCGGTCGCCGCGAGCTGGCCGACTGGCTGGCGCATCCGGAGAACCCGCTGACCGCGCGCGTCGCGGTGAACCGCATCTGGCAGCACCTCTTCGGACGCGGCCTGGTGGGCAGCGGCGACGACTTCGGCCGGAATGGCCAGAGTCCCACCCACCCGGAGCTGCTCGACCACCTCGCCCGGCGCTTCCTGGAGGGTGGCGGCTCCACCAAGTCGCTCGTCCGCCAGCTGGTGCTCAGCCGCACGTATCGGCTGTCCTCGCAGGCCGACCCGGCGGCGCTGGCGGTGGATCCGGACGACGATCTGCTGTGGCGGGCCCGCCCAAGGCGGCTGGATGCGGAGTCGCTGCGGGACGCCGTGCTGAGCGTGGCCGGGACGCTGGACCCCAGGCCGCTGCGGGGCTCGGTGGTGGCGCAGATCGGCGACACGGCCCTGCCGGGCCGCCTGGTCGGCGAGCGGGCGGGCGAACGCCTCGACCGGCGCAGCCTGTACCTACCGGTGATCCGCGACGCGGTGCCGGAGGTCCTCGACATCTTCGACGCGGCCGAGCCGAGCCTGGTGGTGGCGCAACGGGACGAGACGCTCGTGCCATCGCAGTCGCTCTTCCTGATGAACAGCCCCTTCGCCCAGACGCAGGCGCGCGCGCTGGCCCGGAGGCTCCTGGAGGCCCCGGTCGACGACGACGCGGGGCGCGTGTCGCTGGCGTACCGGCTGGCGCTGGCCCGGGATCCCCGGCCCCGCGAGGTGGACCGGGCCCTCGGTTTCATCCGCCGCGAGGCCGCCGCCCGGGACACCCGCAACGGGCGGCCGCCCGGCCGGGAGAGCGCCTGGTCGCTCTTCGCCCAGGCGCTCTTCGCCTGCGCCGAGTTCCGCTACCTTCCCTGACCACCCGACCCGAGATCCCATGAACCCCACGGACAACCACCGTCCATCGGCCCCATCTCCATCCGGCCCCGGCCTGCCTCCGACGGGCGGGGCCACGAGCCGCAGGCACCTCCTCCGCAGCGCGGCGGCAGGCTTCGGATGGCTGGCGTTCCGGGGACTGGCGGCCGATGCGGGGGCCGCCCCGACACCGGCCGGCACCCCGGGCGAATCCACGGGGCGTCCGGCGATCCGTCATCATCGGGCGACCGCCCGGCGGGTGATCTTCCTGTGCATGCAGGGAGGCCCTTCGCACCAGGACACCTTCGATCCCAAGCCCCGGCTGCGGCGGGACCACGGCAAACCCGGGCCGGGACGGGGACGGGGCACGCAACTCGTCGGCTCGCCCTTCGCCTTCCGACAGCACGGGCAATCGGGCCTGTGGATGAGCGAGCTCTTCCCGCACCTTTCCGGCCAGGCCGACCGGCTCTGCATGGTCCACTCCATGCGGACGGACATCCCGAACCACCCGCAGGCCTTCACGCAGCTGCACACCGGCAGCGCCCGGTTCGTGCGCCCGTCGCTCGGCTCCTGGGTGCTCTATGGGCTGGGCAGCGCCAACGAGAACCTGCCGGGGTTCATCAGCATCAGCCCGCCGGCGCAGCTCGGGGCGGCCAACTACGGCAGCGCCTTCCTGCCGGCGCTCTACCAGGGCACACGGATCGGCTCGGGCCGCGAGGGATCCTCGGAGGCCGGCATGAGCCATGTCACCCAGGGGCAGTTCACGACCGGACAACAGCGACGCCAGCTCGACCTGGTCCAGGCGATGAACCGGGAGAGGCTCGATGGTGCGCCCGGAGCGGAACCCGGGGGTGGAGCCATCGAAGCCGCCATCCAGGCCGGCGAGCTGGCCTTCCGCATGCAGTCCGAGGTTCCGGACCTGCTGGACCTCGGCCGGGAGAGCGCCGCGACGCGGGCCCTGTACGGGATCGGCGAGACCGGCGTCGACGGGTTCGCCCGCCAGTGCCTGCTGGCCCGTCGCTTCGCCGAGGCCGGCGCGCGCTTCATCGAGGTCAACCTCGGCGGCTGGGACCAGCACCAGAACCTGGAGGCCGCCCTCCGCAAGAACGCCCGCGCCCTCGACCGTCCCGCCGCGGGACTGATCGCGGACCTCGACGCCCGGGGCCTGCTGGACGACACCTTGGTCCTCTGGGGCGGCGAGTTCGGCCGCACGCCCGACAGCCGCCAGCAGGACGGTCGGGACCACAACCACCGCGGCTTCACCGTCTGGATGGCCGGGGGCGGCGTGCGGGGCGGCATGACCCACGGTCGCACCGACGAGTACGGCGCCCAGGCCATCGAGGACCCTGTGCACATCCACGACC
>JBIKMQ010000348.1:0-3780 GCA_044359215.1 Candidatus Chromulinivoraceae bacterium | reverse complement strand
CGGATGGCGGCCCATGGGGTGACGATGAAGGCGATCAGGAGCGACCAGAACATGGCCGCGCTGGCCCCGACGGGGATCGGGCGCATGTAGGGCCCCATGAGTCCCCCGACAAAGGCCATCGGCAGGACGGCGGCGATGACCGCGAAGGTGGCCAGGATCGTCGGGTTGCCGACCTCGCTCACCGCCTCGACGGCGACCGCGCTCCAGGAGCGTCCACGGTTCCTCGGCAGGTGGAAATGCCGCACGATGTTCTCCACCACGACGATGGCGTCGTCGACCAGGATGCCGATGCTGAAGATCAACGCGAAGAGGGTGATCCGGTTCAGGGTGAACCCGACCAGGTGGAAGACCAGCAGCGTCAGCGCCAGCGTCGCCGGGATGGCCACGGCCACGATGCCCGATTCGCGCCACCCGAGGGTCAGCCAGATGAGGATCGACACGCTCACCACCGCGATGCCCATGTGCAGCAGGAGTTCGTTGGACTTCTCGGCGGCGGTCTCGCCGTAGTGACGGACGACCGACACGGTCACATCCTCCGGGATGATCGTCCCCCGCAGCGACTCCACCTTCCGGAGGATGTCGTCGGCCACGGAGATGGCGTTGGATCCGGGCCGCTTGCCGACGGCCAGCGTGACGGCGGGCTCCTCGCGCCCGGGGGACGTCGCCGGCGAGGCCGCGCCCCGGCCGAAGAACACGTAGTTCGAGGGCTCCTCGGCGCCGTCGACCACCTCGGCAACCTCGCGCAGGTGGATGGGCCGCCCCGACACCGCGCCCACGACCACGTTGCGCACCTCCTCGGCGGTGCGCAGGAACGCCCCGGTCTCGACGACGACCGAGCGGTTCATGGAGGTCGACTCGCCGCTGCGGAACTGGCGGTTGGCCTGCTGGAGCATCGGCACGAGGCCCACGGGGCTGAGGCCCCGGGAGGCCAGCCGGGCCGGGTCGAGCAGCACCCGCAGCTCCCGGCGTGCCCCGCCGATGACCGTCGTCTCGCCCACCCGGGGCACCTGCTTGACCGCATCGTCGACCTGCGCGACCAGGCGGCGGAGGGTCAGGTGGTCGTACCGGGCGCTGTGGAAGCTCAGCGCGAGGATGGGAACGTCGTCAATGGAGCGCGGCTTGATGAGCGGGAAGGCCACCCCATGGGGCATCCGGTCCCGGTTGGCCCGGAGCTTCTCGGACACCTTCACCAGGCTGGCATCCGGGTCGGACCCCACTTCGAACCGGACGATGGTCAGGGCCTCGCCCTCCCGGGACTGCGAGTAGAGATACTCCACCCCGGGGATCTCCCAGAGCAGCTTCTCCATGGGCCGGGTGGCACGTTCCTCGACCTCCCCGGCCGAGGACCCGGGCATGGAGACCATCACGTCGAGCATGGGCACCCGGATCTGGGGCTCCTCCTCCCGGGGGAGGCCCACCAGCGCGAACGCGCCGAGGAGCACGGAGGCAAGGACGATCAGGGGGGTGAGCTTGGAATCGATGAACGCGGCGGCGATCCGGCCAGCCAGACCGTGGACGGACGGTCCGTCCCCGGGACCCCGGCTCACGGGATCACCTCCACGGCCTGCCCGTCGGGGAGCCGGGATGGGTCGCCGACGACAACCTGTTCGCCCGGCTCAAGGCCTGAGACGATCTCGACGTCGGTCCCCAGCGGCTTGCCCGTGCGCACCAGACGCAGGCGGGTCCGGCCATCCTGCTCCACCACCATCACGCACTCCATCTGCCCGCGCCGGAAGACCGCGGCCGCCGGGACATGGGGCACGCTGGCCTGCCCGGTGGGCACCGCCACGCGTCCGAACTGCCCGGCCCGCAGCCCGGGCGCGGGTGGCAGGTCCAGCTTGACCGGGTGGGTGCGGCTGAGCGGATCGGACACCGGGGCGATCTCGGCCACGATGCCCTCGAGGAGATCAGGTCGGGAGGCGATCCGGACCGGCATCCGGGCACCGGCCTTCACTTCGTCCACGAGGGACTCGGGCACGTCGGCCTCGAAGCGCAGGCGGGTGGGATCCTCGATCTCCACCAGCGGCCTTCCGGGGGTTGCGAGGTCGCCGAGGTCGGCCGACTTGCGGGTGATGACGCCGTCGAAGGGGGCGACCACCCGGGCATGCCCGAGCAGGGTCTCGATCTCCGTCACCGTGGCGGCGGCCACACGCTGCCGGGACTGGACGGCCTCCAGCTCGGAGGGGGTCGCCGCCCCGTCCTTGACGAGCCGTGCAACCCGGTCGAGATCGCGGCCGGCCTGTTCGAGGACCGCCCTGGCCGAATCCAGTCGGGCCTGGGTCTCGCGGGCATCGAGCACGGCCAGACGCTGGCCCTGCCGGACCGGTTGACCCGGCACCACGTCGAGCGACTCGATGCGTCCGGCCACCTTGGCCTCGACGGTCGCCCGGAGGCGCGCACGCACCGTGCCGACAACCTCCTCGGTGGCGGTGTGCCCATGCGTCTCGACCCTGGCGGTGCGGACCCGCACCGCCGCGGAGGCGGAGGCGGGTGCCGGGGCGGAGCCCCCCTGGGACGCCCCGGTTTCCGGACGGCCCGTCCCGGGACCACAGCCCGACAGGCACACCCAGAGCACCAGGCAGAGGACTCCGGAGCATGCCGACGGGACCGCGGACGACACACCGGAAGTCAGGAGAGTCATGCGAATGGGCCGATCAACGGGAGGATGGGGAAAACCGGTCACCGCCCGGTCCGGGGCCCGTCGTCGCAGCAACTGCCCGTGCCCAGACCGAACCGCTTGAGCATGATGCCGGCCGGGCAGAACCCGGTGAACGACGACTGGATGAGGTTGACGCCGACGAAGCAGGTCAGGAACAGCCACTTGGGGCTCACGAAGTGGGCCAAGGACACGCTGATCAGGATCATGGATCCGGCCAGCACACGGATCATCTTCTCGGTCGTCATGGGTTCAGGGATGACTCAGCGCGAGTCGTTTTAGTTTTTATGATCGTATAATCATGATTGCATTTGTCAAGCTCATCGCCTTGCTGAAACCTCGTTGGCTGGGCGGCCGGATCGCCCACTCGGGGACCGTGCCCACGGGACCGCTCCACATCCCAGCACAAGCTCGCGTAGCGAATGGGATTTTAGCGGTGAATGGACAAGGGATTAACGCGGACTTAACACGTCTTCGGGTCCACTGGACCGCATGGTTCCGGAGGTTCGGAGCCCGCACATCAACCAATCCAATCCATGCAACTTCCCATGCTTCGACGCTTCTTTGGGCTGATGGCCCTGCTGGCCAGCCTCTGCGCCGGGTCAGGCCTCCGGGCCGAACCGGTCGTCCCACCATCGCTGACCGAGGACGGCACGACCTTCCAGCGCATCGGCGCGAAGACCTTCCGCTGGATGTCCATCCTCAAGGTCTATGACGCCTCCCTGCATTTCGGGGCGGGCCAATCCCCGGAGCGGGTGTTCGCCGACATCCCCATGCGCCTCCATCTGGTCTACCACCGCGGCTTCACCGCGGCCGAGATCGTCAAGGGAGGCGACACCCTCCTGGCCCGCAATGTCGACGCCGCCACCCTGGACTCGTTGCGCGAGCGGCTGGTGCGGCTCAATGCAACCTACCGGGACGTCAAGCCCGGCGACAGCTACACGCTGACCTACGTTCCCGGGGCGGGCACCACGCTCCGGCTCAACGGCTCCGCGCGGATCACCGTCCCGGGACACGATTTCGCGGCCGCCTACTTCCGCATCTGGCTGGGCGACAAGCCCATCAACGAGTCCCTGCGCGACGCCCTCCTCGGGCGGTGAACCCCCGCCCAAGACCGAACCGCC
>JBIKMQ010000347.1:0-3782 GCA_044359215.1 Candidatus Chromulinivoraceae bacterium | reverse complement strand
GCACCATCGGACCACCCGCCGCGGGCCGCAGGAACACGCCCGTCGGATCCACGCTGGCCGACCGGAGCGCCTCGCTGACCTTCAGTGTCACGGTGGTGCCGATGTCCACGCCGTCGGCGGTGTCGGCGGGCACGCTGGAGAGGATGCGGGGCGGCGATTCGTCGAGCACGAGGTCGCCGCGGTCGAGCACCTCGCCGTTGACGGCGACCGAGCCCGAATCAAAGAGCAGTCCGCCCGTCGGCGGGAAGGTGCCCCGAAGGGTCCAGGGTCCCTGGGGCACGGGTCCGGACTCGAAGGTCCCGGCGGCCCCGGTGATGCGCACAATGGCTCCCTGCAGGCCGCTGCGCGCCGGGAACTCGACCGAGACCTCCGTTCCCGGGGCCAGGGTGGAACCGTCCTCGCGCCGTATGCGCCCCCGCACCGTGCCGCTGGC
The DNA here is from genome assembly GCA_044359215.1 of Candidatus Chromulinivoraceae bacterium. Taxonomy (GTDB): domain Bacteria; phylum Verrucomicrobiota; class Verrucomicrobiia; order Limisphaerales; family UBA9464; genus SXXZ01. The sequence continues at coordinate 3,349 of JBIKMQ010000347.1, read as the reverse complement.
GGTGAGCCTCAGATCGCGCGCGACCGAACCGCCGGCGGCGACCGCCTCGATGCGCTCCGCCGCCGCCAGTCCCTGGAGCCGGGCCTCGAGCAACACGGGCAGTCCTGACGGAAGGTCGGCGAAGGAAAACCTTCCATCGGCTCCGACGACAAGAGTCTCGGCCACCGGCGTCACCGCATCCTGGGGAACGAGGGCGACGGCGAGCCTCACCTCGGCGCCGCCGGCCGGCGTGATGCCATCGGCCTGAAGCACACGGCCGGACACGCTGCCCACCCCGCGCAGCACGAGCGAGGGACGGGCGCGCTCCCCGCGCCCGGTCAGGGTCACGGTCGCCGCCGTCGAGCGGGCGCGCGTGGTCCCGACCGACCGGGAGATGGCCTGCACCACGTAGCTCCCCAGCGGCAATCCGGCGAATTCGACCGTGCCATCGGCGGCGACATCCCGCGAAACGAGGTCCCCGCCCAGACCGGAAAGCCCGACCATCGCCGCCGCCGCCGGGGTGGTGCCGTCGGCTTCGAAGACCCGGGCGACGATCGAGCCGCGCGGCTCGAGCGGGACATCGACGGTGATGTCCGGGGCTCCGGAGGGCATGGTGGCGGTCACCGTCCCGCGATCCCCCGTCGCGACCCCGCCGGCCGAACGGGCGACGGCCTCGACGGTGAAGGGTCCCGGGACCACACCGCCCACCAAGTAGCGCCCGTCGGGACCCGTGGTCACCCGCACCTGGGGCCGCAGCGCGAACGGATCGCTCACGCTCAGGATCACCTCCGCCGATGGGACCACGCCGTCGCCCGAGGCATTGATGACCAGGCCGCTCACCGTGCCCAAGGCGGACTCCTGCAGGCGCACCTCCCGGGTCTCGCCGTTGTTCGAGAGGGTGACGGTGGTGCCCGCCCCGCGGCCATTCACCGCATTGACCGCGGTCAGCGGGTGGGTGCCCAGCGGCACATCGGTGAACTGGAAGCGCCCATCGGCCCCGGTCGCGGCAAAGGCGAAGGTCCCGAGCCGGACATTGGCCCCCGACACCGGGGTCAGTCCGTCGGCCTCGAAGAACCTGCCTGCGATGGTGGCCGTGGACGACAGGCTCACCGTCACGCGGGCGACGCCTCCCCGGGTCACCACGACGCCGGCGCGCCCGGCCACGCGGGTGAGTCCCACCACGGCGTTGGCCGAGACGCCGTAGGGCCCCTCGAAGAGATTGGAGAGCAGGAGGCGTCCGTTGGCGTCGGCCACACCTCCCGCCCGGTCCCCCGGGAACTGTCCGCCCTCGGCCTCCAGCGTGGCCCCGGCGGCGGGCGACCCGTCGGCCCGTTGCACGAGCACCTCCAGGTCGCCCCGACCCAGCAAGGTCAGGGTCACCTGATTGTCCTGGGCCGCCTGCACCAGCACCGAGGTCCGCGCCCGGCCCCCGGTCGCCGCGTCGAACGCGCTGACCGTGTAGTCCGTGTTGCCGCGCAGCGAGAAGAGCGAGGCCCCGGTCGTGAAGCGGCCCTCGGCATCGGTGCGCAGGACGCGGGGATCGTCCTTACCTACCGCAATCCCCACCTCGACCCCGGCCCCGGCGGGCGCCCCTCCGGGCAGCAGCACCCGTCCCGTCAGCGATCCATTGATTTCACGCACCGACGGGAACTGGAGCACCACGCCCGGCACGTCCGGATCGAGCGAGGTCGTGCGGCCCGAGAGGGAGACGACCGTGGGAAAGAACGGGCTGGCCGCCTGGAGGCCCCAGTCACCCACGAAGGCCTGGCCGTTGAACTCGAAGGTCCCCAGGGCCGGGTCGCTGTTCAACTCCGCCCGTGTCACGAAGGTGGGATAGCCGATCCCGTTGGGTCCGATGCCGGTCAGACGCACCCGTGCGCCGATGGGCACCCCCTGGCCGTTCTTCACCACCCCGCTGATCTTCGACGGCCCCAGGTAGCGGATGTCGGCCACCTCCGTGGCCCCGTCGAAGCCGAGGCGGACGGCCTTCTTGAAGCCGAACACAGTCGGGTTGAAGGGCGGACCGCCGGACAGCAGCGGATTGTTCACGCCGGTGAACGCCGAGAACGCTGCGCCGATGATCGCCGCAACCTCCTCGGCGCTCGCGTCCTTCAAGGCGGCCGCGGCTCCCTCGCCATCGAAGGGTTCCTCCACCGGCGGGGCCGGCGCGCTCACGTCGTAGGCCCCCCCGATCGGCCCGGAAAGCCCGAGGCCCGGGAACTCGTAGCGCCCCTGCCCGTCGGCCTTGACCCAGAGGAAGAACGGCGGGTCGGCATATGGATACGGCAGGGCCACGTTGACATTCGGCACCGGCTTCCCTGCCCCGTCACGGACCGTGCCGATGATGCGCCCCTGCGCCGGGAAGCGGAGCACCGCGGAATTGTCGCCACTGCCCACCTCGACCGACACCGACGCCAGGCGGGTGAGTTGCTTGCGCGGGTCGGGATGGCCCGGCACCGCGACGAATCCCGCCGAGATCGAGGCGCTTCCGGTCGGCACGCCGGGCAGGGTGAAGCGCCCGAGCGCATCGGTGGTCACCAGGCGGTCGCCGCCACCCACCACCGCGCCCTCGACCGGGTCGCCGTTGGCGAACTGAACCACCCCTGTCACCGTGCCGCGGGACTGCAGCACCACGTTGGCCGTCATCGGCGTGTTGGCGGTGGCTTGCAACGGACCCCGACTGCCCTTCCGTCGCCCATCGAGAGAAAAGGCCAGGGCGGTGAGCGACCCCACCGGAATCCCCTCGAGTGCGTAGTAGCCAAGCTCGTTGGCCGTCGTTTGGCCGAAGACCGTGAGCTTCCCGTTGTCGAACTGACCCACATACACGCTGGCTCCGGCCACCGGGCTGCCGTCGGCCTCGGTGACCCGCCCCTGCCAAGGTGCCACCGCCACCGGCGTCCCGCTGAGCACCACCAGCAAGTCCTTGGTTTGGGCGGTCGCAGCCAACTGGTCGGCCACCAGACGGCTGAGGCCCTGAGAGTTGGCGGCGTCGAGGGTGAATGGCCCGAGCGGCACGCCGTAGAAGGCGAAGCGCCCGGCGCTGTCGGCGAAGAGCCCCCGCCCCAGTTCGCGCGAGTTGACATCGGGGTACAGGTTCACCGCCGCCCCGACCGCCGGGGTCACGCCGTCGGCCAGCACCACCCGACCGGTCACCGAGCCCCGCCCCCGGAAGCGCAGGGCGTAGGTCGACTCGCTGCCGAAGCGGCTCGACACGGCGGTGTCCTTGATCGCGGCGCGGTCCAGCCCTTCGGCCTTGGCGATCGCGGCGGGCATCGCCGTCTCCCCGAACTCGGCCAGCAGGGTGTTCCTGTTCTGCGGCTGGTTGATCAACTCGGTCAGCTTTTCCGCATCGGCCGCGCCCTGAACCGAA
>JBIKMQ010000346.1:0-3784 GCA_044359215.1 Candidatus Chromulinivoraceae bacterium | reverse complement strand
GACGGCGTGCTCGCTGGGCTTGGCGGCGCTGTTGGGCGATCGCCTGGCCGGGATGACCCCGCTCCACGCGGTGGTCCTGGGCGTGATCTTGAGCGTGGCGGCGGTGGTGGGCGACCTCATCGAGTCGCTCTTCAAGCGCGAGGCCGGCGTGAAGGACTCCGGCCGGTTCTTCCCGGGCATCGGCGGCATCCTCGACCTGCTCGACAGCCTGCTCTTCAACGCCCCGCTCATGTATCTCTACCTCCGGCACGTGCTCCGGCATTGAAGGGGATCGGGTTTTGGGGTCCTGCGATCCTGAGACATCGCTGCTGAACCTGCAGGGAAGTTCAGATGCTTTGGCGGCGCCAGGGCACGGATGGAAAACACCCGCGGGAATCCAATGCGAAACGCCAACCCGTTTGGCGCTCCACAGCCCGGCGTGACACCCACGCCACCCTGAGTGCCTGCCCCTCGATTGCTTCACTCGGTGCGGCACCCATAGCAGTTCTGTCACGAGGCGGCTGAGGTGGGCGTCGAAGACTTCGTCGGAATTGTCGCATGCGGGTTGGATGAGGCCTTGCTCGGCTCAACATTCCCGACGCCAGAGACTCAGGGTCCCCCTTGGGCTAGGTGTTTGCGGCGAGTTTGTACCCGACGCCGTGGACCGTCAGGAGGAGGCGCGGTGCCTCGCCGGGATCGCCCAGTTTGCGGCGAAGTTGAACAATGACCTGGTCGAGGGTGCGGGTGGTACCGAGGTACCGCTGGCCCCAGACTTCGCTCAGCAGGCGGTCGCGGCTGAGTACCTCGCCCGGATGCCGGTGGAAGAGCTGGAGGAGTTGGAGCTCGCGGGCTGTCAGGTCGCGCACCTCGCCGTGCCGTCGGAGTTGGAAGGTTCGCGGACTGACTTCGCAGTCACCGATGCGGAATGGGGCGTCGGTGACCGGGCTGGGAACGGGAATGCTGTTGGCGGTGCGGCGAAGCAGCGCCTGGATGCGGGCGAGCAGTTCGCGGACACCGAATGGCTTGGTCACGTAATCGTCGGCACCCGCCTCGAGCCCGATGACCTTGTCTATTTCCTGGCCCTTGGCGGTGAGCATCAGGATGGGGGTTCGGATGCCGGCCTGGCGGAGGAGTCGGCAGACCTCGAATCCGTTGAACCTGGGGAGCATGACATCCAGCAGGATGAGGCCGGGCGCCTCGCGCTGGAGCGTCTCGAGGACGCGATCGCCGCGCAGGCAGACCGAGGTTTCGAAGCCCTCCGACCCCAGCAGTTCCTGCAGACCCAGGCGGATGCCGGGGTCGTCTTCGACGATGAGAACGCGAGGTTTCATTCGGGTTTCCGAGCTACGTCCTGGAAGAGGGGGAGCGTGAAGCGGAACACGCTGCCGCCGCCTTCCCGTGGATTGAAGGTGACATCGCCGCCGTGATCCCGGGCGATGCGCCGTGCCAACGTGAGTCCCAGCCCGGCCCCGGTGACGCCGCTGGCCAGGGCGTCGTCGGCCCGGAAGAACTCCTCGAACACCTGTTCCGAGAATTCCTTGGGAATCCCGGGGCCGCGGTCGAGGACCTGGAGTTCCACCCTGCCGGATCCCCGAATCAGTTGGAGAGTCACCTCTCCGCCCGCGGCCGCGTACTTCACGGCATTGGACAGCAGGTTGTTGACGACCTGGGCCAGCGCATCGGCATCGCCCGAGACATGCACGGGTTCCGAGGGAAGTTCTGTATCCACCCGGAGTCCCTCGGCGCTGAACTGCGGAGCGAACGAATCCAGGACCTGCCGGGTCACGGCGCACAGGTCGACCGTTTCGCGCGGGGACCGGAACCCGCCGTGGTCACGCCGGGCGAAATCGAGGACGTTGCCGATCAAGCGGTGGAGACGGGACGCCTCCGCCTGGATGACTCCCAGGTGTTGCCGTCGTTTGACCGGGTCGGTCACGCGGTCCTCGCCGAGCATTTCCGCGAAGAGCCGGATCGAGGTCAGGGGAGTGCGCAATTCGTGCGAGACGTTGCTGACAAAGTCGGATTTGCGCCGCGCGAGTTCGAGTTGACGGCGCGCGTCGTTGGCGACGATCCAGCCGCCGACGGCGAGGGCGGTGACCAGGAGGCCGACGACCGCGACCAGGGTGAGGTTGACCCGACGGCCATCGCGACTCAGGGACGTGGTGTCGTAGACGGCGGTCGCGATGTGCCAGTGCGGCAGTGCCTCGCCGATCGGGCTCTTCGAGAGTGTCCGGCTCCAGTTCGCCTTGGCGTTGAGCGGAGAAACCGCGACCGGTCGCCCGCGGTCGTCCAGCATCGCGAAGGCCACGCCCGCCGCATGCGGGATCGCGTGGCGGACGACTTGCGAGAGGTCCAGGCGGAGCCGTTCCAGGTCGAGTTGCGCGCCGAAGACGAGCTCGGGATCGCGTGGCGTGCGATACCAGACCCAGAGCACGAGTTGGTTCTCCAGGAAGCGGGCGAGGACCCCTTCCTGGGCGTCGCCGATGAGATCTGCGAAGTGGACCCGCCCGGGCAGGGGTTTGGCCGGATTGGCGTCTGGCTTGGCCGATGGGCGCGGCGGTTCGAGGGATGCGAGGTTGATGCGGCCCTTGGGGGTGACGGCATAGACCTCGACGCTGCCCTCCTTGCAAAGGAACGCCTCGTTGCGAAGTAGGAAAAGTCGGGCCTCCGGGCTCCCGAGCACCCGGGGTGAGCGCACTTCGCCCTTGAGCGAAACGGCGAATCCGAGCGTCGCCAGGGGCCAGGCTTCCCGGATCAACGGATCGAAGCGGGGCGCGAGGACTTGCGGCTTTTCTTTTCCCAACAGCGATTCCACACGGAGACTGAAGTCGCGCTGCAATTCGTCGATCCGCCGGGCGACGCTGGCCGCCATGCGATCCGAGTCCCCTTTCAGAAGCCGGCCACGCTCCGTCTCCAGTAGCGCCTCCTGTTGCAGGATCGAGCGCAAGGCCAGTCCGCCGAGGATCAGTCCCGGCAACAACACGGCACAGAAAAACACCAGCAAGGGCCTGCGCATGCGAGGGTCAAGGTTCAACCAGCCGAGACGGGGAGTCGAGCGTCGACACCGTTGGGGAGGCGGCCGAATGCGCGATGCATGCGGGAGGGATACGCCGGCGCGCGGCGCTGGGTTGTCGCGGGGCCAACCCGCATGAACACCGTCTTCGCCTCGGCTCGTTCAGCGGCTCGCGGTGTCGAGGCCGCCTTGCGGTGATTCAAGGCGGCGAAGCTGGCTCTTCAGATCGGAGACGCCTCGATCCCAGTCGAGCTCGGTCACCGGCCATCGTCCAACGGGGCCCCTCGCCAAGCGGCCCCCGCGGTTCGCATCGACCGAGGAACGCCGGAGCTGGTTCGCCGCACGACTCACGGCAGGCTCCAGGAAGCGGCCGAGACCGAGTTGTCGAAGCCCCACGATGGCCTGGGTGGTGTCGCCCCGGAAATGATCGGCGACCAAGTTGCCCGTTCGCTGCTCGACCTCGGGGTGGAGGATGTCGGCGCGACCGACCATCACGCGGACCAGCTCGCGCGGGGCCGGATGGAGGCGCAACGGCAGCACCTGATCCGTCCAGGCCCGGGGAAGAAGATAGAGGACACGGGTGCCGTTCTCGGCGAACCACGAGTCGCGCCAGGTGTTCACCATCGCAGCGGCCTCGTCGGCGTGGAGCTGGGCGTCGGTGAGGGCCTTGCGCAACCGTCCGCCCAAGTCATCGAGTTGAGCGGCTTGACCGACGCCAGGGCTGGAAGCCGGGATAGGGGAGTGGGTCGTGGCACCGGGCTTCAGGCTTCCCAAGGCGGTGAAGGCGGTCTG
>JBIKMQ010000345.1:0-3787 GCA_044359215.1 Candidatus Chromulinivoraceae bacterium | reverse complement strand
CACGACTGGATGGGCGATCCCACCGGGTTCGACTTCCATGCGGTCGCCGGGGGACAGGGTCCCTCCGGGCGCAGCGTCCCGATGGGCGACGAGCGCCCCTGGTCCCCTGGTCTCCGGTTGCAGGTCCGCTCCCCGTTGCCGGCGACGATCCGGCTGCTTCGGGACGGCTCGGTCGAGGCGTTGGCCGAGGGGCACACCCTCGAGGCCCCGGCCTCCCGGCCCGGCGTGTACCGGGTCGAGCTGTGGTTGACCCTCGACGGGGAACGCCGGCCCTGGATCTATTCCAACCCGGTGTACCTGCGCGGGCAGGGGCGCTGAGCCGCCCGCCTCAGAAGTCGGCCGACACGGTCAGGCTGAAGGTGATGCCGCGTCGGTAGCTGCGGAAGACGTACTGGTCGCCGTAGCGCTCCTCGCGGGCCCCGAGGTCGTTGATGAGCGTCTGGCGGATGTCCGGGTCGAGCAGGTTGCGCGCGCCGAAGCGCATGCGCCACCGACGGCCGAGGCGCTGGTTCACGAACAGGTCGAGGGTGTCGATGGGCTGTTCGTAGATGTTCGGACTGCCCTGGCCGCCGTCGACCGCCAGCCGCTGGCCGCTCCGCGTGAACGACACCGACACGGTGGTGCGGCTGCGGGCGATCTCCCAGGCGAGGTCGCCGTTGAGGATGTACTCCGGCTGGTCGAAGAGGGGCCGGTTGTACAGGCCCACGCCATTGCCGACCGGATAGAACACGTCGACCTCCGACTGGATGAAGGCCGCGTTGCCGCCGAGGGTGATCCCCGAGAGCAGCGGGTCCAGGGCGCCTAGGTTTTTGCGCGCCTCCAGTTCGAAGCCCGAGACGACGGCGCTGGCGTTGTTCGTGAAGCTCACGATACCGGCCGCGTTGTCGGCGATGTAGGGCTCGATGGGGTTGAGGATGTTCTTGCGGAACCACGCCACCGAGACGAGCTCCCCGGGCCGTGGGAACCATTCCATCCGCGCGTCGAGGTTCTCGATCTCGGAGCGCTTGAGGTCCGCATTGCCCCGGTACGCGAGGCCGTCGAAGGTGTCGAAGTACTCGAAGGGCGCGAACTCGCGGTAGGTCGGCCGCGCGATGGTCTGCGACCAGTTGAGCCGCAGGTTCAGGTTGCTGGTCAGCGGGAAGACGCCCCCGACCGACGGCAGCACGTCGGTCGTGGCGATCCGTCCGCTGGGCGAAGCTCCCAGGATGCGGCTGCGCGGCAGCACCTCGGCATTCAGGTCCGTCTCCTCGACGCGGGCACCACCGACCAGCCGGAACTTCGGCATCACGAAGAGGTCGGCCATGGCGTATACCGCCGGGATGCTCTGGGTGCCGTCGTAGCCGTAGCCGTCGAAGGGCAGGCCCGAGCGTAGGAAGGTCGCGTTGGGGAAGAAGTACGCCGTGCGGGCATTCGATCCGGACCCGGTGAAATTGGTGACGAACTGGCGGCCCTGGAAGTTGAGGATCGAATTGGCGTAGGCCGTGGCATCGGCCTGGTTGGCGCCGGAGGTCTGGTTGATCTCGTACTCGAAGCGCTGCTCGCGCAGGCGGCGCTCGGACTCGAGCACGTTGCCGCCGATCTTGATCGAGCTCTCGAGCCCGTTGCCCGGGGTGAAGGGGATCGTCAGGTCGCTGCGGAAGTTCCAGCTCTTGTCCTGCGAGTCGCGGAAGAAACGCGACGGCTGGTTGATGTTCGGCAGTTCGGCCGACTGGGCGATCACGTTGGTGAGCCCGTTGCCGGCGGGGAACAGGATCATCGGGAAGATCCGCTCGTCCGGGGAGTTCTCGCCCGTCCCGGAGCTCGAGAAGCTCCAGTCGAGCTGCGCGGCCCCCACCTCCCGGAACTCGTGCCGGCCCTTGAACTGGAAGTTGCGCAGGTAGCGTTCGCGGTAGGTGAGCTGGTCGATGCGGGTGCGCTCGTCGGACCCCGGCTGGAACTGGTTGATGGTCCGGCCGTTCTCCTCGGTGATGTAGTGTTGGGCACTCTGGTTGTTGAGGAAGCTGAAGGACAGCTCGTGGCCCGGCATGAGCTCGATGGCCGTGCTGGCCACCGCGCCCCAGCCCACCGTCTGGATGGCCTGGTCCCGCTGGAATTCCGAGGCCCGTGTCAGAGGTCCGCCGTCGATCGGGTCGGTGCCGTAGGCGTAGCGTCCCCGGAAGGCGCCCTCGTAGAACTGGAACTGCCGGTCGTGGTTGAAGGTGCCGAACCAGCCGAAGCGTCGGCCGAAGAGCCAGGTGGTGTCGCCGCTGGAGACCGAGAAGTTCGAATTGGGCCCGGGTTGTCCCATGGACGGGGCGAACGTGGTGTTCTGGAACGAGCGCAGCGCCGCGTCGTACTTCTGGGCCAGGGCCAGGCGCTCCGCGCCCGCCGCCTGCTGCGTGTTGTTGCGCCAGGGCCGCTGGGCCTCGGTGAGGATGGACGGGTCGATGAGCGCCTGCGACGGCAGGGCCCGGGATCCGTCATCCATCGCCCAGAAATCCGTGCCGCCCCCCGGGATGTTCAGGAACCGGTCGTTGAGCGTGGCGGCCGTGTTGAGCCCGGCCCCGCCGGTCACGGTGGTGAACCCCTTGGCCGGGAACGACTTGGTCACGATGTTGACCGCGCCGCCGGCGAATCCGCCCTGCAGGTCGGGCGTGAAGGTCTTGCTCACCACCACCCGGTCGATCATCGCCGACGGGATGAGGTCGAGCTGCGGGGCGCGCCGGCGTGGGTCGGCGCTGGGCAATTCGGCCCCGTTGAGCGTGGCGATGTTGTAGCGGTCGTTCAGGCCGCGGATGACGATCTGCCGGTTGTCGGTCGCCACCACGCCTGTGATCTTGGTGGTGATCTGGGCGGCATCGCCACCGCCGGTGCGGGCGATCTGCTCGGCGCTGATGGCCTCCTGGGCGGTCGCGGCGTTCTTCCGCTCCTCAAGCACGGCGGCCACCGTGCTCGGCTTGGTCGAGGCCTCGTCGAAGGCTGATTTGGCCGCCGTGGCGGACGCCGTGGACTTCGAGGCCGCGAGGTTGCCCGCACCCGTGCCCGGCTTGCCCTGGATGGGCCGCACCGGGGCGGCGTCGGGCTTGCGGGCCTCGGCCTTGAAGAAATTGCCCGCGCCGCCGCCCTGGGCCGGGGGCGCGTCGGACCTCGCGGCGCTGGCCGTGGGCGGGGCGGCCGTCGCCGGCGCGGCGTCGGGCGGCGGTGTGGCCGTCTCCTCGACGATGTCGCTCGCCTTGGGTTTCGGGATCTCCGGGGTCGGCTCCGGAGGCTTGGGTTTGGGCTTGGGCTTCTCCGGTGGCTTGATGCCGGTGATCTGGTAGATCGCCTGCGGCACGAAGCCCGCCTTGTGGGCGAGGTAGGCCAGGCCGCCCAGGGCCAGGGCGTGGACGATGATCGAGATGACGAGGCTTGACCGGTCGCTCGTCTTCTTGGCGGTGCGGGCCATGCCGGTTTCCTAGTTGGCTGCGCCTGCCGTGTCGGTCGCGAGGCCGATCTTGGTGACGTTGGCCCGCGTGAGGATGTCGAGCACCTGCACCACCTTCTGGTAGTTCACGTTCTCGTCGCCCCGGACCACCACGCTGAGGTCGGGGTTGCTCTTGCGGAAGCGGATGATCTCGTCCTCGAGCTTCTTGAGCGTGATGGGCTCGGCGTTGAAGAAGACGTTGCCCGCGGCGTCGACCGTCACGTTGTTGATGTCCTGCTTGTTCTGGTTCTGCGGCGGCTGCTGCGCCGCCGAGGGCAGGTTGATGTCGATGTCGTTGGTCGAGGGCGCGGTGGTGATGATGAAGATCACCAGCAGCACGAAGGC
>JBIKMQ010000343.1:0-3790 GCA_044359215.1 Candidatus Chromulinivoraceae bacterium | reverse complement strand
ACCTGGTTCTGGTAGCGGGCCTGTCGCGTCGTGATGTTGCCGAGGTTGGCAACCAGTCGATCGGCGTAGGAACCGTTGGTGACTCGCATGATGTCCGTGGCCTTTCAGTGGGGCTAGCGCTTGAGCCCGAGGGTGGTCTCCAGCATCTCGTCGATGGTCGTGATCAGCTTGGCGCTGGCCTGATAGCCGCGCTGGAAGCGCGTCAGGTCGGTCATCTCCTCGTCGATCGACACGCCGATGACCGAGTCGCGCTGTCCCTTGAGCAGGTCCGAGACGACCTTCTGGTCGGCCAGACGCTGGTTCACCGAGGAGAGTTCCCCGCCGAGGCGGCCGACGGCGCGGTTGTAGGCGCCACCGAAGGTCTGGCCGCCGAGGTCGGCGATGGCTTCATTGCCCAGCTTGGACAGGGCCAGCGCCGTGCGGTTGTCGCCGCGCGCGAAGGAGCCGCCGGCCGGCGGTGCACCGGCCGCCTGCAGGGTGGTCGGGTCGTCGAGCAGGACCTGGTTGACCCGGATGTCCGCCGCCGAGGAACCGAGGAAGAACGCCCGCCCGGTGGTCCCGTCGAGGGCCAGGCCGGTGGTGTGGATGGCGTTGACCTCGTCGATCAGCGTGGCCGCCAGCTCGTCGATGCCGTCGCGAAGGTCCTTCAGGGCCCCGTCACGGGCGTCGATCGTGCCGTGGACACGGCCGGAAGTGACCACGAGCGGACCGGCGGTGCCCGAGGCACGGATCAGGCGGCGGCCGTCGGGGGCCGTGAAGCCCTCGAAGGTCTTGGCCCGGGTGTCGGCCACCACCATCGGCTCACCGCCGACAAGGATGGCCACGGAACCATCGGAAGCCTCCACGGCGTCGAAGCCGACGAGACCCGAGAGCGATTCCAGCTTGGCCTGCCGTTGGTCGCGCAGGTCGTTGGCGGTCCCGCCCGAGACGGCCTCGGTCCTTGAGATCTGGCCGTTGAGACGGGCGATGTCGGACATCAGCGCATTGGCCGAGGCGAGATCGGCATCCAGAGACTCGTCCAACTGGTCCGAGAGACCGGACAGCCGCTGGTCGAGGGCCGGGAACTGGGCGGCGAGGGCCACCGCCTTGCGCAGGGTGATCTCGCGCTCGGGGATGGATGCCGGCTGCGCGGCCAGCGAGGCGAAGGCATTGAAGAAGTCGGTCAGGCCCGCCGCGAGCTGCTGGCCTCCCCCCACCCCGTCGGCGGCCGAGGCCCCGGAGGCGCCGGAGTTGCCCCGGTCGATGCTCTGGCCCAACAACGACTGGGCCAGTTTCAGCGCCCGCTGCTGGGATTCGAGCGAGCCGGTGACCCCGCCCTCCGTCACCACCTGGCCGTCGAGGATCTGGTCCCGGATCTGGCGGATGGCAGCGACCTCGGATCCGGTGCCCACCGGCTGGGTGAACCCGTCTCCGGAGGCCGTGGACTGGATGGAGACGCGCTGACGGGCATAGGCCGTGTTGTTGACGTTGGCCAGATTGTGGCCGGCGACCTCGACACCCTGCCGCTGGGCGGCAAGGGAGCGGGTCCCCATGCGCAATGATCCGATCAGTCCCAGCATACGGCCTCGATGGGTTGGTTCAGCCGACGGCCTCGTAGAGGCGTCGCGGATTGCCGGCGGCCCCGAGCAGGGCGCCGTCGCCGGAGTAGGTTCCCCCGGCCTTGGTGGCGAACAGACCGCCCATCAACCGCTGCATCAGGTCCACGGTTCGGGACAGCAACAGATGGTTCTGACGGGAACGGGTACGGACCCGGGTCAACAGTTCGTTGTTCTCCTCCACCAGCGCCTGGATCAGCGGGCGGTAGTCCTCCGGGAGGAGGGGGAGCAACTGCTCGAACGACGCATCGGCCGGTGCCCCGAGGGATCGGGCCACCGAGGCTCGGCGGAGTTCGCGTTCACGACGGGCCTCCTCGACATGGGAGGCCTGGCTTTCGATGGCGGCCGATCCGTCGAGCACGCCTTCGGCGTCGCGGCGGAACACGGTGTCCTGCTGCTGGTCCAGCCGGGCCAGCAATTCGCCGTACTGCTGCAGCTCCATCCGCAGCGCTTGGATCAGATCCTGAATGGATGGATTCACGGGAGGTTCTTGCCGCCCTCGGAGGCGGCCTGGGGGGTTGAAGCGGTCACTTGGGAAGAATGGCGGAACTGAAGCTCAAGACTCCGGGCGACACCGAAGGTGCCCGACTCGCTGATCTGGTCGGCCATGCGCTCGACGATCATGTCCTGGTAGATGCCCCGGGACGAAGCCGCGGCGATGGCGCCTCCGCCGATCACCGGTTTCTGGGCCTCGTTCAACAGGTGGCGCACGAAGACGGCCTCGAACTTCTGGGTCATCTCGCGGATCTTTTCCGGAGACTCGCCCGCCGTGCGATCCGAAGCCTTGGATGACGGGTTTCCAAGGAGCGGGCCGGGGGCCGGCAGGGATCGCTGGATGTCGGAGACGGAGCGCATGGTTCAGCGGAGGATGAGTTCGGCCTGGAGGGCCCCGGCCTGCTTCATGGAACCGAAGATGGCCATCATGTCGCGGGGGGTGACCCCGATGGCGTTCAGCCCGGCGGCGACCTTCTCGACCGTCGGCATGTCGGGGAGGGTCAAGAGGGTCCCCTTCTTCTCGTTGACGTTGGCGTCGGCCCGGGGTGCGGCCACCGTCTGGCCGGTCTGGCTGAACTGGTTGGGCTGGGAGACGTCCACCGTGTTGGCGATGGTGATGGTCAGGTCGCCGTGGGAGACCGCGCAGCTGGAGATCTTCACCTTCGAGGTCGCCACGATGGTGCCGGTCCGCTCGTTGATGACGATCCGGGCGGTCGTGTCGGGAGCGACCTCGATGTCCTCGAGGCGGGCCACGAAGTCGACCGAGGCCTGCTCGAGGCCGTCCGGCATGCGCACCTTGACCGAGGTGGGATCGATGGCCCGGGCCGAACCCGGGAAGCGGTCGTTGATGGCCAGGGCCAGGCGGGCCGACGAGGTGAAGTCGGGCTCGCGCAGCAGCAGCTCGATCTCCTGGTTCTCGACGATCCGCGTGGGAATCTCGCGCTCGACCAGCGCGCCCCCGGTGATCGTCGCCACCGTCGGGTGGTTCTTCTGCACGCTGGCGGAGGCGTTTCCGCCCACGAACCCACCCACGGCCATGGCTCCCTGGGCCACCGCATAGACCTGGCCGTCCGCCGCATAGAGCGGCGTCTGGATGAGCACGCCGCCCTGGAGGCTGCGGGCGTCGCCCATCGCCGCCACGGTGACGTCGAGGCGCTGGCCGTTCTTCGAGAAGGCCTTGATGTCCGCCGTCACCATCACGACCGCCACGTTCTTGGCGATCAGGGTCTGGGCCGGCACCTGCACGCCGAAGCGCTGGAGCAGGTTGGCGAAGCTGCGGAGGGTGTAGATGGGGTTCTTGTCGCCGTCGCCATTCAGGCCGACCACGATGCCGTACCCGATGAGCTGGTTGTCCCGGGCGCCGGCCAGCATGACCAGGTCCTTCACGCGGGTGCCTAGGGCGAGGGCCTCGGAGGCGCACAGGACGGTCGACAGCAGGCAGGCCTGCACCCATCGCCAGGCGATCAACCCGGCGGCGGATCGTGCCGTCAGGGCGGTCGTGGCGGATGGGGGTGCCATCGGTCGTTGGCTCGGGGATCCCATGGTCAGAACGGGGTGATCTTGTCGAAGGCCTTGGTGAACCAGCCGCGGCGCTGGCTGTCGGTCACGGTGCCCTTGGACACGAACTTGATGCTCGCATCGGCCACGTTGAAGCTCATCACGGTGTTGTTCGGCTGGATGTCCTCCTGGCGGATGACACC
>JBIKMQ010000344.1:0-3790 GCA_044359215.1 Candidatus Chromulinivoraceae bacterium | reverse complement strand
CCGTCGGCATCGGTGCCACCCACCACCACGCCGCGCCGGATCCCACAGCCAGCCATCATCATGGACCACGCCTTGGAATAGTGGTCGCGACCCCGGGCCTGGTTGAGCCACGGCGTGCGGCCGAATTCTCCCATGGCCACCACCAGCGTGGAATCCAGCAGGCCCCGTTCCTCGAGGTCGGTGATCAACTGGAAGATCACCTGGTCGAGCTCGGGCGTGAGCATCTGGTAGATCTCGTTGTGGAAGACATGGCTGTCCCACGGCATCCCATTGGCCACCATCACGAAGGGGGCACCATTCTCGACCAGATGCCGGGCTTGCAGGGCATGCTGGGCGAAGGCCCCGGGCCCGTAGCGCTCGCGGTCCTTGGCCGGGAGCTTCTCGAGGTCGAAGAGGTCGGCGCAGCTCATCAACCCCTTCACCCGCTCGAACACCGCGTTCTGCGAGGCGGCGGCCGCCGACTTCCGATCGTTCTCGTACTTCCGCGTGAGGAACCGCCGCAGCGCGTTGCGCGATTCATGATCCTCGGCCGACAGGTCGGCCTGCCGCAGCACGTTCTCGATGCGGTAGTCACCGCCCACGCGGACCGGGCCGTACTGCGCGCCCAGCCACCCGGCCCAGTTCCCCGCCTTGAACTCCTTGAACTCGTTCCCCTCGGGGCACGGATCGAGCAGGATGAAGTTGGGAACAGGGTTGTCGAGGTGCCCCAATTGCTGGGCCAGCACCGACCCGAGCACCGGACGCACGAAGGGCGGCCGCGGGGCCGCACCCCGGTTGAGCAGGTTGATGCCCTGCAGGTGCTCGTTCTGGTCGGTCTTCATGCAGCGCACCACCGCCAGCTGGTCGGCGATGGAGGCGCAGCGGGGCATGAGGCCCCCGAAATGCACGCCGGGAAGCTTCGTGGGGATCGACCCGAAGGGCCCCGCGCTGATCCGACCGGGCTTGGGATCCCAGGTCTCGAATTGGCTCGGCGCCCCGCACAACCAGAGCAGGATGCAACGCTTGGCCGTGCGCTTGGCCTGCTGGGCGAAGGCCGGCAGCGAGAAGAGCCCTGCCCAACTGCCGAGCGACACCGCCCCGGCTGACCCGAGGCCGGTGAGGAACTTCCGCCGGTGCAGCACGTGGTCGGGCTGGCCGCAGGTGGCTCCGGCCATGCCGTGGACGGTTCCGAGCGGGTCGAGGGGCGGCGTCATGGCGTCAGTGGTTCACCTGGAATTCCGCTCCCGTCAGCAGCGCCCAGAGGAACTGCGAACGACCGCCCAGCCCCGGATGTTCCCGGAGATGATCCACGCCGGCCTGGAGCTCTTCGCGATCGGGGCTCCGGCCCAGGATCGCCCGGAAAGCCTCCCGCACCCGGGCGCGATCGTCGGGCAGGGCCGCCAGCCGGTCGGCGAGGTTTCCCGGATGCGGCCGGAGCATGGGTTCGAGGACCGGGGAGTTCGACAGGAACATCGCCTGCTGCAGCGTGGCGTTGTACTCCGGGGTGCACAGGTCTGGAAAATCACGGACCAGGGCCCGCTGGAGCGACGACGCATCGACGGTGGGCGCTTTCACCGACGTCGAGGCCGAGGCCTTGTCCGGCAGGATCCACGGACCGGTGGCCTGCACCCACGCCCGGGCCAACTGCTCGGCCGACAACGGCTTCTCGAGGGCCCGCGCGAAGGCCTCGTCGGCAGGCGGTTTTCCCGAGGCGGGTCGCGAATCGAGCTGGTAGGCCCTCGAGCGCACCACGTTGCGGATCAACCGCCGCACATCGTAGCCGCTGCGTTCGAAATCGCGGGCCAACCAGTCGAGCAACTCCGGGTGGCTGGCGGGGTGCTGGGAATCCATCAAGTCCACCGGATGGACCAGGCCGCGGCCCATCAGCAGGCCCCACACCCGGTTGACGGCCGCCCGCGCGAGCAAGGGATTGTCGCGGGTCACCGCATCGGCCAAGGCCTGCCGGCGCGAGAAGGTCGGCTCCGACGGAGCCGGCGGGCGTTCCTTGCCCTTCGGCGGCACCACCCGGTACTTCTCCGGCCCATCCACCTCTTTCACGCCATCGGCCGGCCAAGGTTCGTCGACCCGGCGACCGTTGAAGAACACCAGTCGCGCCTGCTGCGACTCCTTCTTCAAGTTGGCGAAGCTCACGAACCCGCCGATGGCCGACTCGGCCAGCCCCGGCCCCGCCTCCGAGTCGACATTCTTCGACCGGTTGAAGGCGGCGACCATGCCCCAGTAATGGGCCTGCTTGATCTCGCGGGCCACCATGTGGTCGTGGCATTGGGCGCACCCGATTTGCACACCGAAGACCAGCGGGGCCACCGCCTCGGCCATGGCCTGTGGGTTGTTCTGGCGTTCGTAGAGGAACTGGACGAGGCCGCGCTCCGCAGGTCGGGCCGGCCGAGCCACGATGAGGTCGCGCACCAAGGCATCCCACCGGCGATTCTCGCGGAAGGCGGCCTCGAGGAACTCCGACCACCCGTGATCGCGACGCTGGGCCTCGGTCTTCGCCGTCGGGCGGCCCATCCAAAGCACGTCGAACACCTCGCGGAGGTGGCGCGCATGATCGGGGTGGGCCAGGAGCCCATCGACCACGGTCTCTCGGCGGTGGCGTGCCGGCAGGCGCTGGAAGGCGGCGATCTCGTCCTCCGTCGGGACGCGCCCAACGAGGTCGAGGTGGATGCGCCGCAGCCAGGTGGCATCGTCAGCCCGGGCGGCCGGCCGCACCTTGCGGGCTTTCCAACCACGCTCCAGGAATCCATCGATGACCGCCGGCATGGGCATGCCCGCCGGAGGCACCCAGGCAGACTTGCGGGCCGGACTCGGGGTTGCCACGGCGAGGTTCGTGGCCGCCAGTCCCGAGGCCGGGGCGGCGGCGGGATTGGCCGCGAGCTTCTCGATCCCCGTCCGGATCACGGCGATGTGCTCGTCGGACAATTGCCGCTTGGGCGGCATGTGCGGATCGGCCCCGGGCTTGAGGACCTGATAGAGGGGGCTTTCGTCGGGGCGACCCGGTACGAAGCCCGCCCCGCGTTCACCGCCCCGGAGCGCATTCTGGAAGGTGGAGAGGTCCAGCCGGCCCTTGGACCGGGTCGGGCTGTGGCATTCGACGCAGTGTTCCTTGAGCACGGGTTCGACATGGGCCGACCAGAAGTCGGCCGCCACAAGGCTCCCCGACACGAGGGCGGCCATCCAGGGTCCACGCCGGCGAACGATGGACCAACTTCTTGGATGGATTTCCCGGGGCGGCATGGCGAACGGTCAAGGCTAGGCCGCGCCCAACACTGCCCGCAAGCCCGGCGCCCGACCGCAGGGCGCGTCGGAACGCACCAGCGCCCGGGCCGCCACCCACCCTGCCGGCCGGGCCCCGGTTCCCCCCGGGACCGCCTCCGGATCGGGCCGCAGCCGGGACTGCCCGGGGCCGCCCGGGTCCGCCGTTTGCGGGAGCGCGGTCCGGCAGTAGCGTGGGCCACGATCATGAGTTCCCATGCTGCGACCGACTCGCGAACCTGGTTCATCACCGGATGCTCCACCGGCTTCGGCCGAGCCGTGGCCGAGGCCGCCCTGCAGGCCGGGGACCAGGTGGTGCTCACCGCCCGGGATGTCTCCAAGGTCGAGGCGCTCGCGTCGGTGGTCCCGGACCAGGCCCTGGCCCTTCCGCTCGATGTCACGCGCACCGACCAGGTCGAAGCGGCGATCGAGGCGGCCGTGGCGCGGTTCGGCCCGCTGGACGTGGTGATGAACAACGCAGGATACGGCCTCGTGGGCGCCATCGAGGAATCCCAGGCCGACCAGATCCGCCGCTGCG
>JBIKMQ010000342.1:0-3796 GCA_044359215.1 Candidatus Chromulinivoraceae bacterium | reverse complement strand
CCCTGCCCAAGAACCGTCGGGCCAAGAACCCCAAGGAGGATCGCGAGCCCGAGGAGGCCCCGGCGGCGAAGGCCCCGGAGAAGTCCGCGGCGAACGGGCGTCCCGAGGCGGTCCGTGTGGCCACCGATGCGGCATCATCGCCCTCGAGCTTCGGCCAGAGCCCCTTCTCGGGATTGTCCCTGCCGACCCAGGCCTGAGGCCGGGCGGCCTCATGCCCCCGACCTGTCGCCGGGTCGCTCAACTCCCTGTCACCATGGGCCGTCTTCGAGCCATCGCGGCGATGTCCGAGAACCGGGTCATCGGGGACTCCGGCCGGATCCCGTGGCATCTTCCGGCCGATTTCCGGTGGTTCCGCCAGGTTACCCTGGGCGGAATCCTCGTCATGGGCCGGAAAACCTTCGAGTCCATCGGCAAGCCCCTGCCCGGCCGTGAGACCTTCGTGCTCACCCGGCAGGCGATCCCGTGGCCCGGGGTGCGCACCTTTGGCGGGACGGATGCGTTGCTCGAGGCCCTCCGGGAGGATCCGAGGCCGGCTTGGGTGTGCGGGGGAGGCGAGGTCTACGCGCAACTCCTGCCGCGCTGTGCGGACCTGTTCCTGACCCGCGTGCCGGTCACCGTCGCTGGCGACGCGTTCTTCCCTCCGTTCGAGTCCGACTTCGTCTGGATCGCCGAGGTGCTGCGCACCCCGGAGTTCCGGGTCGAGCACTGGGCGCATCGTGCCTCCCTCATCGCTGGCCCATCGGCCGAACGATCGACTGACCACGGTCGGGGTTCCGTCGCCTGAAAGGGCACCCAACGACGCCTCGTCGGGATCGCAGGGCGTGACGGCTGGTCCCCGGGGTCTTTTGTCCTCCGGGAGCCCCACCCCAAGGCCATCTGGGCCGCCTCAGCCGATCGGCTGGTTGGCCTGCAGGCTGGCGATGAACTGCTTCATGGCCGGCGAGAGCACCTTCGATTTCTTGTGGATCAGGCCGATGGGCCGTTGCAGTTCGATGTCGGCGAAGGGGATCGCGACGAGGGTGTTCTTCGAGACCTCCTGGGTCACGGTGCCCGCCGGCACGATGCTCACACCCGCCCCGATCTCGACGGCCCGTTTCACCGTCTCGATGTTGTCGAACTCCATGACGTGCTTCACGGCGATCCCGTGCTCCTTGAGCTCGCGGTCGATGGCCTTGCGGGTGGGGATGTCGGGCTCGAAGCCGATGAACTTCTGGCCTTCGAGCTGGCCCAGCTTGAGGACCTTGGCCTTGGTGAAGGGGTGGCCCGGGGCACAGATCAGTTGCAGTTTCTCAGGGCTCAGCGGGATGATCTCCAGCTTGGCCTCCTTCTGAGGGTAGGCCACCAGACCCAGGTCCACCACGTTGCCCTGGACGTCGTCGTACACCTGGTTGGCCCGCTGGTACTCCACATGCACCTTCACCGAGGGGTGCAGCTTGAGGAAGCGCTTCACGTAGGGCTGCAGGTTGTGGAGCCCGATGCTGTAGATGGCCGCGATCCGGATGGTGCCCGAGATCACATCGCGCAGTTCCTGCAGTTGGTGCACGAGGCCGTCGTACGTCAGCATGATCTGCTTGCCGTGCTCATAGAGCAGCTCGCCCTCGCGGGTGAGGCGGAACTTCTTCTTGCTCCGCTCGATCAGCAACGCCTTGAGCTGGCGCTCGAGGGAGGTGATCTGCTGGCTGACGGCACTCTGCGTGATGTTGTTGATCATCGCCGCCTTGGTGAACGATTCCGTCTCCGCCAGATCGCAGAAGACCTTGAAGGACTCGATTTGCACGGGTCCACGATACCCCGAAATCGCCACCTGCCATCAGGATTTATTCCATCGAGGGGTCAGTCCAACACATCAGGGCCACGCCGTGGATCGTCAGGCGGCAGGCCGGGCCGACCGACCGACCGGCGGGCGTCCGGGTCGTGCCCCTGTGGCCCCGCTGCCGCCGCTCCGCCGCCCGGCTTGCGGCAGGTTTGGCGTGAGGTTCCGGCGCCGATGTGGTGGGATCGGGCGTGGCCAAACCTGCCAGCTTCGAACTGCCCGACGGTACGATCGTGGACATCCTCTACGAGGACCGCGGTGTGCTGGCCATCGACAAGCCCGCCGGCTGGATGCTCGGGCCGGACGACGGCGAGCACGTCGACCGCGGGCTCCAGCGCGCCCTCGTCGACGCCATCGAATCGGGCGAGTGGTGGGCGCGGTCCCGCAACCTGAGGTTCCTGCGTTTCGTGCACCGACTCGACGCGCCCACCACGGGGGTGCTGCTCTTCTCCAAGAGCCAGGGGGCCATGCCCGCCCTGTCGCGGGTTTTCGCCGAGCGCACCGTCCAGAAGGCCTACCTGGCCGTGACCGATGGCATTCCTCGCCTGGGCGAATGGGTGTGCCGGGAGCCGCTCGGGCCCGATCCCACCGAGCACGGCAAGCACCGGGTCGACCATGGTCCCACTGGCAAGC
This sequence comes from Candidatus Chromulinivoraceae bacterium, assembly GCA_044359215.1. GTDB lineage: Bacteria > Verrucomicrobiota > Verrucomicrobiia > Limisphaerales > UBA9464 > SXXZ01. Next base: position 1,350 of record JBIKMQ010000342.1, on the reverse strand, counting down.
CGGCCGAGACCGCGTTCCGGGTGCTGGGTTCCCGCGAGGGCCGGGCGCTGGTGCTGGCGCGGCCCGTCTCGGGGCGGACCCACCAGATCCGCCTGCACCTCGCCCATGCCGGTTGCCCCGTGGCCGGCGACATCCTGTATGGCCGGCGTGACTTCCACGGGCTGGCGCTCCGGTCGTTCCGCCTGGAATACCCGGACCCGTTCCTGAAGCGCACGACCACCATCATCGCCCCGACGGAGGCCTTCTGCCGCCGTTATGGCTACGACCCGCTGCTGGTGCCGGAGGCGTTGCGCACCCGCCTGAAGCGCCCCGGCGTTCCCGCCGGAACCGTCCCGGCCGCGACGCCTGTTCCTGGAAAGCCCGCCACCGCAACGCCCGTCCCTGGAGAGGCCGTCCCTGGAAAGGCCGCCACTGATTCCGTGCCCGCCGGTTCACGCGGCGCTGCCGGGGCTCACGCGAAGGGAAAGCCGGCCCCCGCTGCGAAGCAGGCGCACCGGGTGGTCGAACAACAGGCTCAGCGACCGGCTGGTCAGCGTCCGCCCGATCGGTCCCCGGGCCAGCACGGTTCCGCCGCGCAGCAGTAGGGCGTGGCTGAAGATCGGGGTGATCTCCTCCACATGATGGGTCACCAGCACCAGCGTCGGCGCATCGGGGCGGCGGGAAAGCCGGCCCAGGAACTCCAGGAACAGCTCGCGCGCCACGGGGTCGAGCCCGGTGCAGGGTTCGTCGAGGATCAGCAGGCGGGCATCGGACATCATGGCCCGCGCGATGAGCACCCGCTGCCGTTCCCCTTGGGACAGCACCGCCCAGGGGCGTTTGGCCAGGTGGCCGATCTCCACCGACTCCATCAGCTCGCGGGCCCTCACGGCGTCGGAGCGTTTGGGAGTGCCCCAATAATCGATGATCGCGTAGCGGCCGCTGACCACCGTGTCGAGGGCAGGCTCGGTGTCGTTCATCATCTGGCGCACCGATGAGCTGACGATGCCCAGCTTCAGCCGCAGTTCGCGCCAGTCGGCTTGTCCGTACTGTTCGCCCAGCAGGGCGATGTCGCCGGTGGTGGGCATCAGGTAGCCCGCCAGCGCCGACAGGAGGCTGGTCTTGCCCGAGCCGTTGCCGCCCAGCAGCGCCCAGTGCTCGCCGGGCATCACCCGCCACGACAAGTCGGTCAGGATCGGGACCCGATCGCGCAGGATGGTCAGGTTCGTGATGTCGAGGACCGGTGCGGAACTCATGGAGGCGGAGACCCTCGGGAATCCCAGTGCAAAAGGGAAGCCGTCGCGGGGCGCCGGCCTCAGGTGCCGGCCACCGGACCTCCCGTGCTCGAAGCGAGCCCGGTCCGCCCGTTCAATG
>JBIKMQ010000341.1:0-3797 GCA_044359215.1 Candidatus Chromulinivoraceae bacterium | reverse complement strand
ACCCTGGTGGTCGATCAGGCGGAAGTTCGGCACGGGCAGGAGCGGAGCCCTGGGGGCACGTCGCAACCGGTAGAATCGGCGGGCGGCGGACCGCGCCGCAGGATCCATCCATTCGTGGTGCCCGGAAACCGCACCCAACTGCAGGAGCGGACGCCAGTCGGCCGCCTCGAGCGACTCGGAACCCTCGAGCACACCCACCGTCCCGTCGTCGGTCGTGAGGTCGAGGTTGAGCCGGGGTGCGGCGCAGAGGGCGTCGTAAACGGGCCGGATCGTGGCGGCCTGAAGGGCTGCCAGAGAGCCACACACCAGCAGGAGCAGCGACGACAAAGCACCGGCCTTCGCGGACCGGGTGAGGAGGGAAGGCTTGGCAATCACGGGGGATCGGCGGCTATCGGGAGGCCGGCGGAAGCGGGGAGACGAAATTGACCACGCTCTCGTTGGTGCGTGCCAGTTGCAGGCGCTCGCGGGCGGCGCGCTCGACGGCCCGGGGATCTTCCCGGAGGCTCTTCAGGCGGGCGGCCGTGTCGTCGGCCTGGCCGGAAAGACGGGCCTCCTGGGTCTCCCACCGCGCCAGGTTCTCACGGAGGGCCTGGTTCTTTCGGATGAGCGGCAGGTACTGGGCGATGATGAAGCCGATGATGCCGAGGAAGAGGCACCAGCGGATGGCGCGATTGAGGGCGCCCATCCAGCCGAGGTCGACCTCCGAGGCGGCGTCGTTGCGGAGTCGTTTCATTTGTAGAGGCGTTTCCAGGAACGAAGCCTGCCGTCGGGACCAAAGGTCAGCAGCAGGTGGGACTCGGCCGTCGTGGTGACATCCTGCCCGCTCCAGCTCCAGAACATCGGTCCACGGACGGCGCTGCTGTAGGTCCGTGACTTGGAGATCACCCAATCGGCCACCCGGGTTCCATCGGAGGTCTTGGCCTCGGACTCGGGCGGCCCCAGTTCCTGCAGCGACTGGTCCCACGTGTAGTTGCCGACCCGGGCGTTCCAGTCGGCGCGGCCGTAGGTCTCACAGCCCACCAGCAGGACCGCAAGGCAGCCGCCGGAGAACGCCGCGACGGCAAGGTTCCTCCACCGATGCATGGCCGAAAGAAACCATCCTGCGAGCGGTTCTGCAACCCCGGGGACGACGGCTTCCTGCCGGGATTTCCGACGGACATCAACAGGAGCCAACCCGACACGTCGGGAAGACTCGTCGGGGGCGGATGCCGGAGGCGACACCGTTTGGTCCGCCTCCGCGTGGATCACTTCGAGAGCTCCTTCAGGAGGGCCTGACGCTGATCGTCGGGCAAGGCCAGGAGCTGGGCCTTGATCTGGTCGGGAGTCGGGGCGGCCGCGGCGACGGCGGGAGCGCCCGAACCGCTGGCCGGCACCTTGAGCAGGTCTTCCTGGGTCCAGTTGTCGTCGGCCGAGCGATCCCTCACCGGAGCCAACCCATCGGCCACCATCTGGGCGGTGACGGGAGCGCCGGTGTTGCCCCAGGCGGTGCGCACGTAGGTCAGGACCGCCGCGAGCTTCTCGTTCGAGGCACCGATGGCCTCCCACTGGGAGCCCATCACGATGCTGGGATCGTTGGCAGGGTTCCAGGTGACGTCCTTGTTGACCTTGACCGTCCCCTTGAGGCCATGGCGCACAATGCGCACCAGCCGGTTGGGACCGTCGGCGTTCACCCAGTCGGAGGCGGCCAGCGGCGGGGCGACCCCGGCCTTGCCGGCACCGTCTTCGCCATGGCAGAGCGCGCACACGGCGTTGTAGGTGAGCATGCCATCCCGCTTGACCGCAGCCAGCGGATCGGCGGCCACGGCGGCCACCGGGGCGGGCTTGCCATGCGGGAATTCGGAGAACTCGTTGGCCTCGAAGCGGCCGCTGTACTGGGTGAGGTAGGAACCGCCCCAGAACAGCAGCCCGGCGATGCCGGCCACCACCCAGAGGTTCACCGGCTCGAAGCCCTCGACCGGGTCGGGCTTCTCCCGCAGCACCGCGGCGTGCAGGTCGGTCACGTCATGCTGTTCACCGCGATCCAACGGCGAGGAGGCGTTGGGAGATTCCTTGGGGTTGCTCATTTCGCCTCCTCCTTCTTGACCGGGGCCTCGGGCAGGTCACCGGACGACTTGAGGCTGCGCAGGTAGGCCACCAGTTGCTCGGCCCGGCGGGTCGGAACGACCTCGTGACCGGACGGCGGGGCGAAGGCACCCTCCAGGACCAAGGCGTTGGTGGAACGGCCCGAGGGACCGATGGCGCGGGTCTCGAACAGGAAGGCGTGGGGGGGCATGATGCTGCCCGGGCTGGTGATCTGCGGATCGTAGAGATGCCGATAGTGCCAGGCGGCATCGGATTGACGCTCGCCGATGTTGGTGAGGTCCGGACCGGTACGCATCGTGCCGAGCATCACGGTCCGGTCGTGGATGTAATCCCGGCTGACCGTCCGGCGACGGCCCCAGCCGCGCTCGAGGTCGGAGCCGTAGCCATCGGGCCGCACCTGCTGGGTGTGACAGTAGACGCAACCCAGCGATCGGTAATGCTCGGCGCCCTGCTGGGCCTCGCCGGCACGGGCCGCCGGGAAGATCGCCGCCGTGTTGGTGTCCGTGTGCTGGGTGAGTGATCCCAACTGGCGATGCGGCATGAGGACCAGACCCACCCAGCTCGAGGCCAGGGTGAGGAGGATGCCGAGGAAGAGTAGCGGTCCGTAGCTCATGGTCATTTTCCGGCGGCCAGCGTCTCAGCCTCCCCGGTCAGGATGCGGACCACCGGCTTGCGGTAGGGCTCGAACATCCGGACCAGCAACCAGGCGACATTCCCGACGAAGGCCACGTGACCCACGACCAGGAACAACCCCGCCACGGTGCGCAGCTTCAGCCAGGGAAGGGTGAACTGCACCACGTCGAGGAACCGGATCGTCGGGTCGTTCAGCTTGGTCCCTTGCACAAAGCCCATGACGCTCATCGGCACCACATAGAGCACGATGCCCACGGCCACCCCCCAGAAGTGAAGCGAGATCAGCCCATTGGAGGGCCATTCGCGCTGGGTGATGCGCGGCAGGATGTAATACATGGCGCCGAACATCACCATGGTGAAGAAGGCGTACATGCCCAGGTGGGCATGGGCGATGGTGTGGTGGGTGAAATGGGTGACCTCGCTGACGCTGCGCAGCGCGCTGGCGACCCCCTGGAGGCTGGCCAGCGTGTACGACACCGCGCCGAACACGATGAATCGAAGCGTCGGGCTTTGGCGCATCTTGCCGAAGTGGCCCAGCATGGTGAAGTGGTGGTTGATGGCCACCGTGATGACCGGGATGAGCATCATGACCGATGCCACGACGCTGATGGTGATCATCCAGGCCGGCAGTGGTCCACCGACCAGGTGATGCATGCCGTTCCAGTTGTAGAACAGGGCAAGCGACCAGAACCCGAGCACGCTCAGGTAGTAGCTGTGGATGGGCCTTCCGATGACCTTGGGGATGAAGTAGTAGATCGAGGCCAACCCGATCGGGGTGAACCACAGGCCGAGCACGTTGTGGGCAAACCACCAGTTCACGGCCGCCTGGACCACCCCGCGGACGGGTTCCAGCAGGAGCATCACCTGGGCGGTGCCGTAGAGCCAGGGGAACCAAAGCACGGCCGCCAGCAGGTACCACTGCGACACGTAGAGGTGACGCTCGGCCCGGAGACGGAAGGTGACGATCGTCCACACCGCGATCAGGGCGTAGCTCACGAAGAGGATCGGCGTGGCGTAGCGCGGCATCTCAAGCCACTCGATGGCCGTGGAGTCACCCCGGAGGATGCCGACGACACCCACGG
>JBIKMQ010000339.1:0-3798 GCA_044359215.1 Candidatus Chromulinivoraceae bacterium | reverse complement strand
CCTCGTGGCCAATCAGGTGTCGCCCCGGGGTCTTTCGCTGCGTCGGGACTACTTCAAGAGCGTTCCCCGGGCTTCTCCCGGGGACTCGACGCCCCCTCGGGAGGTGCCCGATGGGGCGGCAACCCGGATCCCGGGCACCGTGTCCGCCGAGGAGGCGCTCCGGTGGTTCGAGGATCCGGGGCGGCCGACCGGAAGGGTGATGTTCGTCGATGCCCGCAAGGAGGCCTCATTTCGCGAGGGGCACATCCCTGGGGCCGTCGCCTTCGATCGGTTCCACCCCGAGGCCACCCTGCCGGACTTGGTCCTGGCGGCAGCCCATGCCGATGTGGTGATCGTCTATTGCCTGGGTGGCACCTGCGAGGACAGCCACCACGCCGCGGCTCAATTGATCGAGGCCGGCGTGGATCGGGCCAAGGTCCGGGTGTACCCGGGCGGAATCTCCGAGTGGGCGGCACGGGGTTGGCCGATCGAGCGGGGCGGTGACGGCGGTGGGGCGTCGGCCGCATTCCAGCCATGAGGACCGGAATGCTCTGGATGTCCTCGTCGTCGAGCGTCCCCGCCGCCGCAGGATGGATGGCCCGCCTGGCCATCGGCGTCGTCTTCCTGAGGATGGGGCTGGAGAAGGCCCAGCACCCGGACGAATTCCTCAAGCTCCTCCATGCCTACGGGGTGCTGGAGCGTCTGATTCCACTCGCATGGGTCGCCGCCTTGCTGCCTTGGTTTGAGGCGACCTGCGGCGTGCTGCTGCTGCTCGGCTGGCGCGTCCGCGGCACGCTGCTGTTGGTTGCCGGGATGCTGGGGGTCTTCAGCCTGCTGGTGCTGCACCGTGCCCTGGAAACCCGTGGGGCGACCGGGCTGCCACTCTGTGCCATCCGCTTCGACTGCGGCTGCGGCAATGGCGAGGTGGCGGTCTGCCGGAAACTGCTGGAAAACGGCTTGCTGCTGGCTGTCTGTGCGGTGGGCTTCCTTGGACGATCCCGCTGAACGCGGAAGGGAGGCTGATGGGCGGCGGCCGGATGCCGCCCCAGCGACTTGCCACCCCGGAGCCCTGCCGATCGGTTCGGTCGGGACTCCGGGGCGTTGCCGGGTCGATGCGGCCGGCCGGCAGACAGGTCTCAGGAGTCCGAGGGTTTCCGGGACCGGATCCCGGGCTGCTGGAGGACGGGGATCCGAAGCAGGGGGAACTTCGGATGACTGGAACGTACCGTGATTTCCACGGGGCGTCCCTCCTCCAGCCGGAATCCGGCCGGGAAGGTCACGTCCACGTGGTACAGGCGGCCGGCCTCGGATTCGCGCAGGACGACCTCGGGGCCATCGATGGTCGCCTTGGGTTCGGAGAGCTTCACGGGCTCCGCCCCGGAGTTCCGGATCACCAGCGTGGATTTGATCGGCGACGCGGGAGCGTCTTCCGGGATCCAAAGCTGCTCGGGTGACACGGCCACCAGCGGTTGGACCAACGCGTAGGCGGTCACCTGCACCGAGGGAACCTTCTGCGCCGAGGTGGTGAGCCGGATCGGCGCCACGGTGCTGCGTTGTGTGAAGGGTGGCCTGGCCGTGAGATTGAGCTGGTACTCATGCCCGGGGCGGATCGTCTCGAGCACCGCCTGGAAGGAGGCGTTGGTGCCTTCGATGCCCGAGATCGTCACGGCCTCTTCCAGGTGGTTGAGGATGCGCACGTTCCGCGTCTGCGGCGTCTGGCCCTCTTCGGTGTACGAGAACATGACCAGCGAGGGAGTCGCCTCGACGGGTTTCCAGACCGTTCCGGTCAGCTGGAGCACCACATTCGAGTGGTTGCGGTCGTTGCTGTGCACCGTGGCGGTCTTGGTGACCCGCCCGCTGAAGCCCGTCGCATTGAATTGCAGGGGGATGGATCCCTTGGCCCCTGGCTCCACCCGCTTGTCCCAGGTGCCGGCCGTCGTGCAACCGCACCCGGGCTGGACGCGGGTGATCTCCAGGACCTGGTCGCCGGTGTTCCGGAACACGAAGGCGTGGGTGATGCTCCCGCCGCTGTCGACCTTGCCGAAGTCGAACACGGTCGACTCGAAGGTCAGGATCGGTCCGGTCGGCGGCTCGGGCATCGGACGATCAGCCGGCGCGGCCCATGCCGTCGGCAGGCTGGCCATCGCGACGATGGCGAGGAGCTGAAGGTGGTGGTGAGGGTGGGTGGGATACGTGCGGACGAGGGATGTGTTCATGCGGGTTCAGGGAGGTGGAATCGTTGGATGGAAGAGGTCGATTGAGGCCTGGATTCAGGGGTTTTCGCTGAGGAAGGCGGGCTGCCCGGCGACGGCGCGCTGCATCCGTTCCTCGAGGACCTGTCTCGCCGAACGCAGGCTGGACCGCGCCAGCGGGGATTGCGCGGAGCCGAGCAGCTGATCGATCAGGTCCAGGTGCCTCTGGATGCCTTCGGGCGATCGGCTGGCGTCGCCGGGGATGCTGTGCAGGGTCTGGTTCCCGGTCCGGATGTGTAGGGTCTGGATCTCGGTCCAATCCGCGACCGGCGGGTACTCCGTCAGTACCGCATCGGCGACAAAGTATCGGTTCCCGGAGAGGGGTTGACGGAGGTAGGACCAGTGTTCGGCGGCAATGGCATCGCTTCCGGCCTGGGCCACGAGATAGTCCCGGGCGGCGTCGTTGACCGGGGCAAGTTCGGTGAGTACCTGGAGGGCCTGGAGTCGATGGCCCCCGGGGGTCCGGGGATCGGCCAGGCGGATGAGCGCCGGCACTCCGGCCCCCTCGGGCAGGCCGCCCAGCGCGCTGGTGGCATAGTACTTCCAGCGGGCGGCGGCCGATTCCAGGGCCTCGGCAGACTCGGCCCGGCCGTAATGGGCGAGGACCTCGAAGATTGGGGCGACGTCTGCCGGGGAGTCGGCACTCGCAGCCGCCGCCGCCGCGGCAAGATGGCCCTGTGCGACCTCCAGGATCCGGTCCCGATGAAGGTTGGGTTCGGTCTCCTCCAGTCCCTTGGCCAGCAAGGCCACTTCCTGGGGTGAGCGGGTGGTGTCGAGTGTCGCACGCATGGCGGCGGCCGCTTCCGGACCGCCGATCCCCCGCAGCGCCTGGATCAGGCCGGTGCGGGCACTGGGATGACCCACGGCGTCCCTGAATTCCGCGTCGAAGACGAGGTCGGTGCCTTCCTCGAGGAGTCGCCGGATGGGCCGGATCGCGCGCGATCCCTGGGCCGAGAGTTGGAGCAGCCCGGTTCGCCATGCCTCGGCCCGCTCCAGGGAGAGATTGTCTCGCGAGGCCTCCGAACCGAAGGCGGCGAGGAGGGAGGTGAGCCCGGTGAGGATGCCTTCAAGCTCGGCCCGTTGGGACTCTTCCTCGGCAGGCATCGCATCGGACGAGGTTTCGGCCGACTGTGGTGGGTCTCCTCCGGCCCGGGTTTCGGGGGCTGCGGTGCGGGTTCCCCCGTCGTGCGCGAGATGCGCTTCCGACATGGGGGTGGGATCCTCCGGTTCGGCCGGGACGGCCAGAGACTGGGTGGCGATGCGGGAGAGAGCCATCAAGCCGATGGCCGTGCCGGTGGCCGTTGCGATCAAGGGGCGGAGACTGCGGCGTGGAGAGGAGCCCCGGAGGCTTCGAGTGCAATTCTGGATCATGGGAGTTGGGGTTCGGTTGGGCGTGTTGGGCGGGCGGAAAACTTGGGGTCCGATCCCGGATTGGATCGGGACTCAGGGCGCACGGATGGCGACCTTTCGGGTGTTGCGTGGTGTGTCCGGTGAGACTCGGGGCGAAGGGGAACCCGGCGGCGCGAAGGCCGCCGGGTTCCGTGGTGGAATGACCGGGTGGCGGGCA
>JBIKMQ010000340.1:0-3798 GCA_044359215.1 Candidatus Chromulinivoraceae bacterium | reverse complement strand
GCTCGACACGGAGGCCGGGGCGCATGGAGCCGGCAAGAGTGGACGCACGGCGGTGGTTCCGGGACGCCCGGAGCAGAGCGAATTGCTGCGCCGCCTGCTGACCACCGACCCCGACGAGTCGATGCCACCGAAGGAATCGGGCAAGGCCCTGAATCCCGCGCAGGTCGACCTGCTGCGCCGGTGGATCGCCGAGGGGGCTCCGTGGGGTCGTCATTGGGCCTTCGAGCCGATGCGACGCCCAGAGATCCCGAAGATCGAGGGCGTCCCCCACCCCATCGACGCGCTCGTGCGGGAGACCCTGGCCCGGGAGGGCGGCGCCGGCCTACCACCCTCACCGGAGGCGCCCCGCCCCACGCTGCTCCGCCGGCTGAGCCTCGACCTCACGGGCCTGCCCCCGACCCCGGCCGAGGTGGCTGCGTTCGTCTCGGACACCGCCCCCGGAGCCTACGAGCGCCAGGTGGACCGGCTGCTGGCCTCGCCCCGGTTTGGCGAGCGCATGGCCTGGGAGTGGATGGAGGCCGCCCGCTACGCCGATTCGAACGGCTACCAGGGAGACGGCGAACGCACCATGTGGCCGTGGCGCGACTGGGTGGTCGAGGCCTTCAACCGCAATCTCCCCTTCGACACGTTCACGCTCTGGCAGATCGCCGGCGACCGGCTGCCCGGGGCCACCGACGAGCAGCGCCTGGCCACGGGGTTCCTCCGCAACCACGCCATCAATGGCGAGGGAGGGCGCATCGCCGAGGAGAACCGCATCGACTACCTGTTCGACCAGACCGAGACCGTGGCCACGGTCTGGCTCGGGGCCACCTTCAACTGCACCCGCTGCCACGACCACAAGTTCGACCCGTACACCCAGCGGGACTACTTCGGCCTGATGGCCTTCTTCAACCAGACGCGCGTCGACGGCAGCGGCGGCGACCCGCGCACCCCGCCGGTGCTGCCGGTGATCCCCCGCGACCTGAAGCCGAGGCTCGACGAGGCCGAGGCCGAACTGGCCCGACGGGCCAGCGACACCGAGGCCCTGGAGCGGCGGCGGTTCCGGCCCGATCCCGGACAGTCCCTGGACCAGACCCCGCTGGCGCAGGACCTCTCGGCGGCCCACCGCGAGCACCTCAAGGTCGCCGCCCCGGACCGCGACGCCGGCCGACTGGAGAAGATGGCCGGGCTGTGGCGCGACTTCGACCCGGCCCATGTCACGGTGCTCGAGGCCCAACGGAAGGCCCGGAGCCGGCGGGACACCCTCCGGAACCAGGTGCCCCGCGTGATGGTGATGGAAGATTTGCCCAAGGTGCGCCCGACCTTCCAACTGGTCCGGGGCAGCTACCAGAACCCCGGCGCCGAGGTTCCGGCCACCCTGCCGGCCACCCTCGCCCCGGGCCACCGCGTGCCCGGACCCGACCGGCTGGAACTGGCCCGCTGGCTCATCTCGCCGACCAATCCCCTGCCCGCCCGGGTGACGGTCAACCGGTTCTGGCAGCAGCTCTTCGGGGTCGGCCTGGTCAAGACGGCCGAGGATTTCGGACTCCAGGGCGAACGACCGTCGCACCCGGAATTGCTCGACTGGCTGGCGCTCGAGTTCATCGGGTCCGGCTGGGATGTGAAGGCGTTGCTCCGCGGCATCGTGCGGAGCGCCACCTACCGCCAGTCCTCGCGGGTGACGCCCGAGGCCCGGGAACTCGACCCGGAAAACCGCCTGCTGGCCCGGGGTCCGCGCTTCCGCATGCCCTCGCCCATGATCCGCGACACCGCCCTGGCGGCCGCCGGACTGCTGGCCGGGTCGGTCGGCGGACCGTCGGTCAACCCCTACCAGCCGGCAGGCGTGTGGGAGGAGGCCACCTTCGGCAACAAGCGCTACACGCAGGACCATGGTGAGGCGCTCTACCGGCGCAGCCTCTACGTCTTCTGGAGGCGCATCATCGGGCCGACCCTCTTCTTCGACGTGGCCAACCGACAGACCTGCACGGTCAAGACCCCACGCACCAACGTGCCCCTGCACGCGCTGCTGACGCTCAACGACACGGGCTATGTGGAGGCCGCACGGGTGCTCGCCCAAGGGGTGCTGGTCGGGGACCGGGCCTCCCGGGGCACGCCCACGGGCGACAAGCCCAGCGGTCACGACGACCAGGACGACGCGGTCCGATTGGACCAGATCTGCCAGCGGGTGCTTTCCCGACCGCCGGAAGCGCCCGAGCGCCAGGTGCTCCTGGCCGGCCTCAGGCGCCACCGGACCGCCTTCGCGCAAGATCCGGCCGCGGCGGCCACGTGGATCCGCAACGGCGAGTCGCCCGTGCCGGCGGGCCTCGACCCGGTCGAACTGGCGGCCTGGACACTCACCGCCAGCACCGTCCTCAACCTCGATGAAGCCCTGACCAAGGAATGAATCCCCACGGCCTCCTCCATGAACTCGGGCTCCGGGAAAGCCGCCGGCAATTCCTCGGCCGCGGCGGGACGGGCCTGGGACTCGCCGCGTTGGCGCAGCTCCTCGGGCCCGGCCGGACCGCCGCGGCAGGCACCGCGGACGGGCGGACGGGCGGGAGGCCCCGCCCTCACCACGCACCGAGGGCCAAGCACGCCATCTACCTCTTCCAGAACGGCGCGCCCACCCACGTCGACCTCTTCGACTACAAGCCCGAACTGCAGAAGCGCCACGGCAAGCCCCTGCCCGACTCCTATGCCGCCGGCAAACGCTTCAGCACGATGACCGGCAAGGCCGATGGCAAGCTGCTGCTCGCCCCGGTCGAACCTTTCCGGCAGCACGGCCACAGCGGGGCCTGGGTGAGCGAGTTCCTGCCCCACACGGCCCGGATCGCCGACGAACTGTGCTTCGTGAAGAGCCTGCACACCGATGCCGTGAACCACGCGCCGGCGATCTCGTTGATGCTCAGCGGGGCCCAGATCCCCGGACGCCCCACGCTCGGGGCATGGCTGACCTACGGGCTGGGCACCGAGACCGAGAACCTGCCGGCCTTCGCGGTGATGACCTCGGTGAGCAAGGGCACCACCTGCGGGCAGATCTTCTACGACTTCTACTGGGGGTCCGGCTTCCTGCCCTCGCGGTACCAGGGGGTGAAGTTCCGGGGCGGCTCCGAACCGGTGCTCCACCTGGGCAACCCGCCAGGGCTTTCGGGCGACTCCCGCCGGGCGATGCTTGACGACGTCGCCGAGCTCAACCGCCGGAAGGCCGAGGCCCATGGCGACCCGGAGATCGCCACGCGGATCGCGCAGTACGAGATGGCCTTCCGCATGCAGACCAGCGTCCCTGAGCTGGCCGACCTGTCGAAGGAGCCCGAGTCGGTCCTCGCGCTCTACGGGCCGGGCGTGCGCGAGCCGGGAACGTTCGCCTACAACTGCCTCATGGCGCGACGGCTCATCGAGCGCGGCGTGCGCTGCGTGCAGCTCATGCACGCCGGCTGGGACCAGCACCGGAGCCTCACCACAGAGCTTTACACCCAGTGCCGCGACACCGACCAGCCGTCGGCCGGGCTGGTGGTCGACCTGAAGCAGCGGGGCCTGCTTGACGACACGCTGGTGGTGTGGGGCGGGGAGTTCGGCCGGACGCCCTTCATCCAGGGCAACCTCGACGAGCGCAAGTTCTGGGGCCGCGACCACCACCCCTACGCCTTCACCACCTGGCTGGCCGGCGGCGGCATCCGACCGGGCATCAGCCACGGCCAGACCGACGACCTCGGCATGAACGTGGTGGCCGACCCGGTGCACGTGCACGACCTGCAGGCCACCCTGCTGCACCAGTTGGGCATCCACCACGAGCGCCTGACCTACCGCTTCCAGGGACGG
>JBIKMQ010000468.1:0-3082 GCA_044359215.1 Candidatus Chromulinivoraceae bacterium | reverse complement strand
AGTTCGGCACGGGGGGATCCCGTCCGGTGGCTCCGACCTTCGCCTCGTTCGACCCGCGCTTCGACACGCGGGATGCCGAGTTCCTCATCGGCTGGCAGACCCAGTCGATCGTGCCCATCAATGCTGCTCCGTCGCGGTACCTCCTGCGACGCGTCCGGCTGGAACTCACCGTGGGCCGCGACCTGGTCAACAATGCCACCGGCGAACGGGTGACCTTCCTGTACGACCCCACCTTCGACAGCTACCGCACCCACCTTCCGGCGACCGCGCCCGACCATCAGGCCGATGCCGACAATGGTCGGCCGGTCGAAGTCTTCGGCGTGGGCTTCCGCAACGGATTCGATGCCGCCAGTTATCAGGAGGACAGCCAGTTTGGGGTCGTCGGCGCCTTCACCTCCAACAACATCTCCATCGGCACCCGCAACGCCTTCGCGGCGGTGTTCGACGCGCGCGGCCAGTGGCTCGACATCGCCAACCATGTCGGCCAGTCCAACGCGACCTGGACGCTCCCTCCCTTCGAGGCCCGGCCGTGGGCCGTGGGCCGGACCGTCGGCGTGACCCCGGGCGAGAGCGTCCCGGTGGGCAGCGTCTTCACCTTCGACCTCGATGTGTCCGACCCCCTCATCGCCGGCCATCTGGCCCGGTCGCTGGCCTCCGGTCGGTTGTCGCTGATGGTCAGTTCGCTGTCGCCGGCCAAGCAGGTGACCCCGGGTGGGACCGGCCTGGGCGGCTCCGGAGCCTATCCACAATGGTCCACCCGAGAGGACAACCTCTTCCCGGGACCGGTCCTGGACGTGGACGGTGTCCTGGTCGGCGACGCCGACACCGACACCGATGGCCTCCCGGACGACTGGGAGCGCTGGTCTTTCGGCGACCTGTCGGCGACCGCCGCGGGCGATCCGGACGGTGATGGTGCCTCCAACCTCGCGGAGTGGGCCGCAGGCACCGATCCCCGGATGGCCGGTGACGTCCTGCGGGTGACCTACGGAGGCTCCGAGCAGCGCCCGTCGCTGCGGTGGTCCTTCCGCCCGAATCGGACCTACACCGTCGAGCAGAGCGCCAACCTGAAGGACTGGGTCCCGGCGCCGGGGGATCTCTCGTATCCGGAGAAGGGTGTCGCCGAATGGATCGCCGCCGCGGACCCTGCGGGGCAATCCGCACCCGGAGCGCGGTTCCTGCGGGTGCGCGTGACGGCCGACTGATCCGGGAAGGCCGCGGGCTCCTGGGGGCGGTCAGCCCCGCGATGCCAGGAGCAGCAGGACGATGCCCGCGGCGATCCGGTACCAGCCGAAGAGGCTGACGGTGTGCGACCGGACGTAGCCGAGCAGCCACTTCACCACCACGAAGGCGGTGACCGCGGCCACCGCCCCGGCCAGGGCGATCATGGCCCAGGGTTCATGGGTCTCGCCGCTGCGCAGGGCATCGAGGGTTTCCTTGGCCCCGGCGGCCATCAGCGTCGGGATCCCCAGCAGGAAGGAGAATTCGGCGGCGGCGTTGCGAGACAACCCCAGCGCCAGCGCCACCAGGATGGTGGTGCCCGAGCGGGAGGCTCCCGGGTAGGCCGCCGCGACGAGTTGGCCGGCGGCCACCGCCAGGGCGATGATCCAGGTGATGCGGTCGGTGGTGCGCCGCCCGTGCAACCAGCGCTCCAGGCCGACGAACAGCACACCGCCCACCAGCGTCGCCCAGGCCACCGGGGTGATCGTCTTGGGCAGTCGGAGGCCGGCCTTCTTGAGGGCCAGTCCGCCGATGGCGGTGACCACGAAGGCGGCGGCCAGCTTGAAGAGGTAATCCTGGTTGGCCGGCTCGCTCCAGCGGGTCAGCAGGCCACGGACCCGGTCGGCGAACACCGCCAGCACCGCCAGCACCGCCCCGATCTGGATGACGGTGTTGAACAGGTCCGAGTAATGACGCCCGGCCAGCCGCTCCGCGATGAGCAGGTGGCCGGTGGACGAGACGGGCAGGAACTCGGTGACGCCTTCGATGAGGCCGAGCAGGACGGCGAAGAGCCAATCGGACATGGAGCGGTGGGGTGTGAGATGGGGAGGGATGTGGGACGGGGCGTCGGGCAGGGCATCGAGCCGCCCATGGTCATCGGCCCGCGGGCTCGGGCGATTCCTCGGGCAGGGGTTGGCCTCGCGTTTCCGGCGCAAAGACCAGCGCCACCATGCCGATGAGGTACACCGCGCACATGGTGACCCCCGCATAGCGAAGCGGCATGGCCGGATCGGTGGTGCCGGTGTCCTTGTAGACCACCCCGGTCAGCAGCCCGAGCAGGGCCGGACCGCTGGCGGCCACGAAGCGCCCCACGTTGTAGCAGAAGCTCGTGCCCGTGCTGCGCAGGCGCGTCGGGAAGAGTTCCGGAAAGTAGATGGCATACCCGCCGAAGACCGACAGCGTGCCGAAGCCCATGAGCGGCACCAGCCACAGGTCGCCGAAGTCGCGCAGGAACCAGAACGTGGAGGCCACGGAGGTCATGGCCAGGACGAACGACACCGCGAAGGCCGGTTTCCGCCCGAGGCGCTGCGAGAGCAGGCCGAAGCCATACACCCCGAAGAAGGCACCGAGGTTCTGGATCATCGAGGTGATGCCGGTCCAGTAGGTCAGCTTGCCCGCCAATTGGGCGCCGCTCAGCCCCTCGGCCTGGAACTTCTGGGTCAGCACCAGGCGAACCAGCTCGAAGCTGAAGAAGGCGATGCCCCAGACGCCGATCACCCCCGCCAAAGCCAGCAGCAGGCCGACCACCGCGCGGCTTCGGTAGCGGGTGTCTCCGCCACCGCCGTACACCACCCACAAACCCGCCGCCAAGGCCGCGAGCGAGAAGCCCAGGACCACCGTCTTGAGCAGTGAAAACCCGGGCAGGACCATGGTCTTGCTCCAGGCGGCCGGCCCGAGGAAGCCCAGCAGGATCCCCGTCAGCAGCAGCACCCCGGCGAGGGTGGCGGGCCGGCGCCAGTTCGGGTTGCCGAAGAGCTCGCCATAGTCGCCCAGCTTCTTCATGTCCATGCCCGAGGCCTTCATCTGCACCCAGCGCTCGGGTTCCTTGAGGTTGCGGCGGATGACGACGACCAGCAGGGCGGGG
>JBIKMQ010000338.1:0-3809 GCA_044359215.1 Candidatus Chromulinivoraceae bacterium | reverse complement strand
CTGGTTCCACAGCGTCTCTCCGGCCCAGGCGTAGCCACGCACCACCGCACCGTCGCGCCACCAGGCCCAGGCGTGGTGATGCAGCACGCGGTCGGCGGCGAAGAACTGCACCTCACCGATGGATCGGCTGATGTGGCCCAGGAAGCGGAACAGGTGGTCGATGTCGGAGCCGGGGTCGGGCAGCGCCGCCCCGACCACCAGCGTCCATCCCCGCCACGGCGGCGAGACGAACAGCGAGCGCTCCCGGGCCCTGGCAAGCGCCTCGGACCATGAGGGGCCGTCGCCCGGGGGCAACCGGAGCGTCTCCCGCAACAGGTGGGTGTTGGAACTCCGGATGGCGAGCCAGCGGACAGGCAGCGGCAGGGGAATGGGCACCCGGGCGGCGGCCACCAGCGGACCCAGGGGATCCATCCAACGCTGCGAGCGCCGAAGCAGGCGGAGATGACGCCGATAGAGCGTGGCGAAGACGATGGCGATGCCGACGACCATGCCGAAGCTGACCAGCAGCCCCAACGCCAGACCGTGCATGACCGTGGGATTCATCGGACCTTGCCTCGCGGTTGTCCCTCACAGCAAACACCGTGTCCGGCCGTTGGCAACCGCGATCTCGGGCCTGGCGACCGCAACCGGGTCAGCGACGGGATCCCCGACGGGCGGGGACCATCTCCCGGCGCACGGCCTTCACCGCGGCCGCCACCCGCCATCCCGAGGCCTCCAGCGCCTTCCTGGCATCCCCCGCCTCGATGCCCGTGAGTTCCCCGACGATGCGCACCGCCCGGTCCCTGAGCTTCAGGTTCGACGGGTTGAGGTCGATCATGAGGTTCTCCTCCACCTTGCCCAGGCGGACCATCGCCAGCGTGGTCAGGAGATTGAGGACCAACTTGGTGGCGGTGCCCGCCTTGAGCCGGGTGGACCCGGTGAGCACCTCGGGACCGACCTCGATGGCCAGGACTGTCTCCGGGCGGAGGCCGCGCGGGAACCGAAGGTGGGGGTTGAAGCAGAGCAGCGCGGTAGCCGCCCCGGCTTCCCGGGCCGCGGCAAGAGCACCCCAGACAAAGGGCGTGCGGCCGGAGGCCGCGATCCCGAGCACGACGTCGCGGCGGGACACCTTCCGAGCGACCAATGCCGCGTGGCCGGCGCCGGCGTCGTCCTCGGCCCCCTCGACGGCGGAGTGGAGGGCCTTCTCGCCCCCGGCCATGATGCCCTGGATCCATTCGGGGGGCGTCCGGAAGGTGGGTGGGCACTCGCTGGCGTCCAGAACCCCGAGGCGTCCGCTGGTGCCCGCGCCGACGTACAACAGCCGGCCGCCGGCCCGCAGGGCCTTCTCGACGCGGCGGATCAGGCGGGCCAGCGCCGGGCGGTGCCGGGCGATCGCCGCGGGCACCGACGACTCCTCGGAGAGCATGAGGTCGATGGCCGTCGGAAGGGCCATGCGGTCGAGTCGTTGCGACCTGGGATTGCGGGCCTCGGTGGGCGAGGGCCCGGTCGGTTCGGGGCGCGCCACCAAGGGCCCCGGAGGAGAGTCCGCGGGCCGGGCCGGGCCGGACGGGCCGGAACGGTCCGGGAGGTCGCCCGCCGCCAGCGCCTGGGTGGCCAGCACCACCGCCCCCCAAGCCGACTCGCGGCGGAGTGGTCGCAACCGGGCATCGGGCCTGGAGGCCCGCAGGAGACCCTCGAGGTGGGGTGTCCAGCGCGGCTGACGCAGGAACACGCTGCCGGCCAGCACGAACTCGATGCGACCGCGGCCTGCGGGATCCAGCCGATCGGCGCAGACGAGGGCCAGGTCGACCAACTCCCCCAGGCACCGCTCGACCACGGCACGCGCCCGGGGATCGCAGGAGGCGGCCGCGGCGAAGACCTCGGGCGCCAGGGCGGCGACCTCACGCTTCGTCGCCGACTGCATCCAGGCCACCCAGGCCTCGGGATCGGCGACCCCTGTGGCCACGAGGAGGCGCCGGGCCAGGGGGCCGATCCTGCCGGTGTGCTCGAGGTACGAGATGGCCTCGCGGAGGCCCGCGTGCCCGATGGCGTGGCCGCTGCCCTGGTCCCCCAGCTGGTGTCCCCAACCGCCGGCCTTGGCGGTCAAGCCCTCCTGGTTCCGGCCAAAGCAGCAGGACCCGGTGCCCGAGAGCACGATCACGCGGGCGTCGACCGGTTCGGAAGCGTCCAGGGAGGCGGCCTCCAGGGCGGTGACCAGGTCGTGGTCGACCCGCACGGGGACACCCGGCCAGACCCCGGCGACGCAGGTCCGCAGTCGCCGACGATCCTCCTCGGTGCGCACGCCGGCCATGCCGATGCCGACGGCCGATGGCCCGGGCAACCGCGCCTTGAGGTCCTCGAAGTGGCTCCGCAGCGCCGCATCGGACACCAGGCGGAGGTTGGCCGCCCCGGCCTCGACGCGGGCCAACGGCCGACGTCGACCGACCACGGCCGCCAGTGCCACGGTGCGGGTTCCCCCGCATTCGATGCCGATCACCCTGCTCTCCCCGGAAGGTGCGTCCATGGCCGGGATTGGAAGGCCTCCGGGCCCCCGGAACAACGCGCAAAGCGCCCTCACCGGTCCGGAGTTGGCAATCGGGGGGATCCCGGAACAGCATCCTGGCCGTGAAGAAGACCCCGCAGTCCCCGCGCGAGCTGCCCATGTCCCGGCCGCCGCTGGAGCGCATGATGCGCATCCACACCGCGATCGCCTCGGGCCGCTTCCCGAACGCCTCGTCGCTGGCACGGGAGTTCGAGGTCAGCACCAAGACCATCCAGCGCGATCTCGACTTCATGCGCGACCGGATGGGATTGCCCGTCGAGTACAACCCCCAGCGTTTCGGGTTCCACTACACCGAGCCGGTGGACGCCTTCCCCACGTTGCAGATCACCGAGGGGGAACTCTTCGCGCTGGTGGTCGCCGAGAAGGCCCTGCAGCAATACCGCGGCAGCCCCTTCGAGAAGCGCCTGCTCACGGCCTTCAAGAAGCTCGAGCGGTCGCTGCCGGACACCGTGTCGCTCAACCTGGCCGAGTGGACCCAGAGCATCTCGTTCCGCACCACGGCCGAGCCGAACGTGGACCTGGGCATCATCGACCGACTCGCCCAGGCCGCCTCCGAGGGCCGCACGCTGAGGCTGACCTACCGGAAGCCCGGCGCGGCGACGGAGGAGCGCACGGTGGACCCCTACCACATCGGCAACGTCAACGGCGACTGGTACCTCTTCGCCCACGACCACCTGCGCAAGGCCATCCGCACCTTCGTGCCGTCGCGCATCCTCGAGGCGGTGCCGACCGGGAAGACCTTCCAGCGCCCGGCCAAGTTCGCCCTCGAGCGGCATCTCCGGGACAGCTTCGGGGTGTATTCGCGGCGCGGCGACTTCGAGGTCCGGGTCCGTTTCAGCCGGGCCGTGGCCGACTACATCCGGGAGAAGCGCTGGCACGCCTCGCAAAGCCTGGTGGACCTGCCCGACCAGGGCGTGGAGCTGAACCTGCGCCTGGGCAGCCTGGAGGAGATCAGCCGCTGGATCCTCGGCTGGGGCGCGGAGGCGACCGTTCTGGCGCCGCCCGAGCTGGCCAACCTGGTGCGGGGCGCGGCCGAGGCGCTGCTGAAGAACTATCCGGGGCGCTGAGCCTCCGTGGGCCTCAGGGCGTCGGTCCGAGCCTGCGGACCTCGTTGGAGACCGTGGTGATCCTGGCCTCGTCCCGCAGCTCGCGGGCGAACTGGAGCTGGCGGATGCGCAGCTCACGGACATCCATGTCCGGCAACGCCGTCGCGACGAGCTGCTCGAGGCACCGGTAGGCCTCGGCGGGGTGGCCCAGGATCCGGTGG
>JBIKMQ010000077.1:0-7797 GCA_044359215.1 Candidatus Chromulinivoraceae bacterium | reverse complement strand
CCCGCAGAGTGCCTCCTGCTCTACAGCCCGGGCGACGTCGCCAAGCAGACGGCCTTCATCGCGGAGAAGACCGACCCGGAGGAACAGCGCATCGCCCGCGAGCAACTGCAGCGCATCAGCCACTACGCCGACTGCTCCGAATGCCGTCGAGCTTCGCTGCTCGACTACTTCGGCGAGACCTACCCCCAGCCCAACTGCGGCACCTGCGACAACTGCCTCAGCCCGCGGTCCACCTGGGACGGCACCCTGGCGGCCCAGAAGTTCCTCAGCTGCGTGTTCCGCATCCGCCAGAAGAGCGGCTTCGGCACCGGCTTCAACCATGTCATCGCCGTGCTCACCGGCAGCGAGTCCGAGAAGGTCATCCAGTGGGGGCATGACCAGCTCAGCACCTACGGCATCGGCTCCGATCTCGGGCGCAACGAGTGGGCGTCGATCGGCCGTGAACTCGTGCGCCTGGGCTACCTCCGGCAGACCTCCGAGCAGTTCAGCGTCCTGGAGATCACGCCCGAGGGCATGGCGGCCCTCAAGGACCGCCGGACCATCACCCTCACCCGCCCCATGGAGCGTCCGCGCCCGAAGGCCGAGCGGGTCGGCGACATCGCCTGCGACGAACTGCTCTTCGAGAAGCTGCGCATCCTGCGCAAGGGCCTGGCCGACACCCTGGGCGTGCCGCCCTACATCGTCTTCGGGGACAACTCGCTGCGACTGATGGCCCGTGAACTCCCCACCACCGACGACGAATTCCTGACCATCTCGGGCGTGGGTGAGCGAAAGCTGCGCGACTACGGCGAGGCCTTCCTGGGAGAGATCCGCGAGCACCTGCGGAACAACCCCCGGACCTGAGCCGGCCCACGGGGCCTGCGGTCGCCCAAGCCCCGCCTCACATCTTCTCGGTGACCTCGATGCCGAGGGTCTCGAGCCCCAGGCGGAGCACCTGCGCGCTCAGCCGGCACAGCGCCAGGCGGGTCGAGCGGGCCGGCTCCGCGGCCTTCAACACCGGACAGGCCTCGTAGAAGGCGCTGTAGAGCCCGGCCAATTCATGCAGGTAGTTGCACAGGTAGTTGGGCCGGCATTCCTGGGCGGCGGCCTCGAGGGTGTAGCCCAGGTTCATCAGGTGCCGGGCCAGCGCCCGCTCGGCGGGCTCGGTGAGCACCACCTCGGAGACCACACCCGCCGTCCCGGAAGTCTCGGTCCCCTCACCGGCATCCCGGACGACCTTGGCCGCCCGGGTGTACTGGTACTGCACATAGGGGGCGGTGTTGCCCTGCAGGGCCAGCATCTTGTCCCACGAGAACACGTAGTCGCTCTGGCGGTTGGGCAGCAGGTCCTGCCACTTCACGGCCCCGATGCCCACGATGCGCGCGATCTCACGCCGCTCGGCCTCCGGCAGGTCGGGGCGTTTCTCGTCCACGACCTTCAGGGCGCGCTCCTCCGCCTCGTCGAGCACGTCGGCCAGCCGGACGGTGTCCCCGGAACGGGTCTTGAAGGGCTTCCCGTCGTCCCCGAGGATCTTGCCGAAACCGATGTGACGCAGGCGCGTCTTGCCGCAGACCCCGGGCTGCCAGCGGGCGAAGACGTGGAACAGCGCCCGGAAATGCCCGGACTGGCGGTCGTCCACCACGTAGAGGATTTCGTCCGGGGCCCAGGTCCGCAGGCGATGATCGACCGTGGCCAGGTCGGTGGTCATGTAGTTGAAGCCGCCGTCGCTCTTGCGGATGAGCGCGGGCACATCCACCCACTCGCCGTCCCGGCTCACCAGGAAGGGATCCTCCTTGGGCGGCAGCGTGCGGTCGCTGAAGACGGCGACGGCGCCATCGCTGGTCCGGGCGATGCCCGCGGCCAGCAACTCGTCCACCACACGGCCGAGCTGCGGGTTGTAGAAGCTCTCCCCCAGCGTGTGGTCGAAGCGCACACCGAGCCGGCCGTAGAGGGTGTCGAACTGGACCTGCGACAGACGGATCATCTCCCGCCAGATCGCGAGGTTCTCCGGGTCGCCGGCCTGAAGACGGACCAGTTCCTGCCGGGCCGCCTCGAGGCGGGCCGGATCGGCATCGCACTGGGTGTTGACCGTCTTGTAGAGGCGCTCCATCTCGGCGATCGGGTCACGTTCGAGGGCGGGCCGGTCGAGCAGTTCCTTCCATCCCACGAGCAGCTTGCCGAACTGGGTGCCCCAGTCGCCGATGTGGTTGTCGCTGACGACCCGGTGCCCGAGCAGGCGCCACAGGCGTTGCAGCGCGTCCCCGATGCCCGTGGACCGGATGTGCCCGACATGCATCGGCTTGGCCACGTTGGGAGACGAGAAGTCGAGCACCACCGTCCGCGGCGTCGGGGACTGCGGCACCAGCACCGGTGCGCCCGAGGCGGCCTCGCGCACCCAGCCGGCGAGGGCCTCAGGCGTCAGACGGAAATTGAGGAAGCCGGGCCCGGCGATCTCGACGGGTCCACAGCAGTCGGACACCTCGAGGCGGGCGACCACGTCGGCGGCCAACTGGCGGGGATTCAGGCGGGCCGCCTTGGCCACCAGCATCAGCGAGTTGCTCTGGTAGTCGCCGAAACGGGCCTCGGAGGCGGGCTGCACCTGCAGGATGGCAGGGTCGACGGAGGGGACCACGGCCGCCACCGCGGCGCGCAACCGGGATTCAAGGACACGATGGTACATGGGACGACGGGGTCGGGGTCGGACGGGGTCGATACGGGGGGCAGGGATCGGGACGGGTTGCCGATTCCCCCCTGGGGACTCAGCGGAGGCCCTCGGAGAAGTCGCGGATCATCTTGATCATCGACTCGGCATCCGGAGCCTGGGTGATGGACTTCAGGAACTCGTCCCTTCGCAGCACCTTGGCGATCCCGGCCAGCGTGTGCAGGTGTCGCTGGAACTGACCGGCCGGCACCAGGAACAGGGTGACCAGGTGCACCGGCTGGTTGTCGAGGGCATCGAAGTTGACCCCGCCGCGCGAGCGTCCGAACGCCGCCGTGACCTCCGGGATCAGGTCGGTCGAGGCATGGGGGATGCCGATGCCAAAGCCGATGCCCGTACTCATGGACGCCTCGCGCTTCTTGACGACGGCGGTGACGGCCTCGCGGTGCTCCGGCAACACCTTGCCGGCGGCCACCAGGCAACCGATGAGTTCGTCGATCGCCTCCCAGCGGTTCTTGGCCGCGAGTTCGGGAACGATCTGCCGGGTCGTGAGGATGTCGCCAAGATTCATGCGGACCTGTGAAGCCAGAGCTTCTCGCCGCACGCGGCGCGGATTCAAGCGTCATTTGCGGGACTGTCACCGGTGGGACTCCCGGGGCGCGGGCACCCGGGCGGGGCCCGGGCCATCGGGCCCCGGCGCCCACATGGCCGGACGTCGGGCCTCAGCGGACCCACCGCTCGGCCAACTGCCAGGCCCCGGAGGCGATGTCCACCGAGTGCCGAGCGGCCCATCGCAGGGCGGTCCCGACACCGGGCCGGCCGGCCAACCAGGACATGCCCAGGAGCAGGATGAGCGCATTGCCCAGCCAGATCAGCGAACCGGAGAAGAGGAAGCCCTCGCCCACGAGGTCCGGCTGACGGATCCGCAGGATCACCCCCGTCATCGTCACATGGAACCCGTAGGTGAATCCCAGCCCGGCCTGGTACAACGGCAGCACCCACCAGGCGGAGCCCCAGCGCCACTGCACCCCGGCCATGAGCAACGACCACAGGATCGAGTAGATCGGCAGGAAATAGGGCGACAGGGCGATGAAGGCATTGCTCCGGCTCAGGCGCACGGAGCCTCCGCGGCTGCCCACCTCGAACGACTGGACCCGGGCGCCGCACATCCAGGCGCTCAGGGCATGGGTCAACTCATGACCCAGCACGTAGAGCCACATGGGCCGGGGCAACTGGAGATAGATCACGCCCCAGATCCCGAGGCCCGCCAGCAACGGGACCCAGAACGGACTGCCATCGACGGACACCCGTCCGACCTCCCAGACCGCCTGGCTCAGGCCAAGATTGACCGGCAACAACAGCAGGGCGACCGCCCAGCGGATCGCCCGGCGCCACCAACGCGACACCATGACCTCCGGAGCCTCCCGGGCCCGGGCCCGGTCGAACAGCCCAAAGCGCTGCGGGGCATCGCCTCGGGTGGCATTCATGGACCTCCTGGCGACAGCAGGACGCATTCATCCTCGGCCACCCTTGAAGGCCCGGTTCCCACAGGGCACCCTTCGGCCCTGAACGCCCGAATGAAGCCGAAGGCCAAGCCACCCCTGCCCCCTCCGGCCATCCTGCCGGCGCCGCCGGACGGCGATCTTCCGGTGGACGGGCGGCGGACTTCCCCCCGAATCGGCAAGGCACCCAAGCTCCCCAAGGCCCCGGGGCCCAGGGCACCGCTGCCCATCGACACCGCGGCCAGCGAGTTCGCCTCGGTGGTCTCCATCGCCCTGGGTCGGCCGCTGAAGCCCGCCGAGATCGAGACCTTGCGCCTCATCGACGGCCTGCTGGCCCGCGTCCGCAGCGGCACGGCCCTGACCTGCGGACACCTGGCCGAACTGGGCTTTCTCATCCGCGAAAGCCCATGGCAGAAGGTCGACCTCTGGAGCACCCCGCCCCGCTCCTCCTCGGAACTCTGGCAATTCGTCGCCGTCTTCGCCGAAGAGAAGAACCTCGCCATCCCGGCCTTCCTGAAACCGGTGACCCATCCCGAGGAGGCACGGGCCGCGGTGGCCGCCCATCGCCGCGAACGCGAGGTGACCCGCTGGAAGACCCTGCTCTCGAACCTCCAGCTCGGCCCCTCCGACGATGCCCGTCTGGCCGGGCAAATCGAGCTGCGCCTGCGCCTCGACGCCAAGGAGGCCCTGGTCGAATGGCGCAAGGCCGGCGCGGACGCATGGACCCCGATCAAGCCCGGCAAGTTCAGGGACTTCGACGAGAAGCACGCCACCGAACTGCTGGCCGAGGTGGCCCTGCTCTGGCAGCCGCTGGCGCAGCGGGCGCGCTACGGGTATCCCATCGAGCTCTTCTACCACGACCAGAACACCCGGCTCTTCCTCAACCGCGTGTTGCGCCTCCCGGCCCTCCACCCGTTCATCGTGGCGGCGTCGGGCGAACCACTCAACCGGCCGGAGCAGCCGCTGCGCTGGACCCTCGGGGACGCGGCCGACGACCAGTCCGACTACTCGCTGCGTCTGCTCACGGCCGACGGCCAACCGGTGCCGCCATTCCTGCTGACCCTCCAGGGCCGGCCGAGCCTGTACCTCACCCCCGACACGCTGTTCTCCGGCCCCCCCGCGGAGGACCGCGCCCTCGACCCAGCCCTCGAGACCCGCATACCCGCCCCGGCCCTCGAGTCGCAGGCGGGCGTGCGCTTCCTCTCGCACCTGCAATTGGCCCTGCCCGCGCGCCTGGCCTCCAAGGTGTCGGTGATTCCCCTGCAACCCCGGCTTCAGGCCGAACTCGTCCAGCCCATCGTGGGTTACGACAACGAATTCTGCTTCCTCGACCTCGTGGCTGTCCGGCCGGACGGACAACCGGTCGAGCGGTGGAACGGCACGGCCTGGACCGGGATCGACGACCCGGACGGTGAACCCGCAATGCGCGGCGTTGCCACCGGCCAGAACGAGGGATCCGAAGCGCTGTGGATGTTCGACCGCAGCGCGCTGGCCGAGGCCGCCCGCCGGCTCGACGGCTCGGGCTTCCGCTGGGATTTCGCGCGCCAACGCTGGTCGGCCAAGGTGACCCGGCAGTTCCCCGACCGGTTCGTGCCCTGGCTGCGATCCCTGCCGGCCACCCTGGCGCTGGAACTCCGGGGCGAGCTTGCCTCCTTCCTCCGCTCCGAGGTTTCGGGCACCGTGAAGCTCGAGGTCCAGGAATCGGGCATCGACTGGTTCGACCTCCAGGTGATCGTCGACGTGTCCGACACCTCGCTCAGCCAGGAGGAGATCAAGATCCTGCTCAACGCCCGGGGCAAGTGGGTGCGACTGTCGAACAAGGGCTGGCGCAAGCTCGAGTTCAAGCTCTCGGCGCAGGAGGATGAACAACTGGCCCGGCTCGGGCTCAACCCCCACGAACTCGGCTCCGAAAAGCAACGGCTGCACGCCCTGCAGTTGGCCGACCCGGCCGCGCGGGCCTTCCTCTCCGAATCCAGCTTCCAGAAGGTCGAGCGACGGGCCGCCGAGCTCAAGACACGGGTGAGCCCGGAAATCCCCGTGGAGATCCTCGCCGAGCTGCGCCCCTACCAGCGCGACGGCTTCCACTTCCTGGCCTACCTGAGCACCAACCGTTTCGGGGGCATCCTGGCCGACGACATGGGCCTGGGCAAAACCCTCCAGACCCTCACCTGGATCGCCTGGCTCCGCTCGCACGAGGCCACGCCCGGACCGATCCTCGTGGTCTGCCCCAAGTCGGTGGCCGACAACTGGCGTTCCGAGACCCTGCGCTTCCTGCCGTCGGTGCGGCCCAGGGTGTGGAGCAGCGACGACATGAAGTCCCTGCCCTCGCAGACCGGCTCGGCAGACCTGCACATCATCAACTACAATCAGCTCCGGGCCATCGGCGAGAAGCTGCGGACAGAGTTCCTGGCCGTCATCCTGGACGAGGGGCAGTACATCAAGAACCCCGGATCAGTCACCGCGCTCATCGCCACGCGGATCGAGGCCCGGAACCGGCTGTTGCTCAGCGGCACGCCCATCGAGAACAAGCTCATGGACCTCTGGAGCCTCATGGCCTTCGCCATGCCGGGCATCCTAGGCAACCGGGCCGATTTCCAGAGGCTCTTCGACGCCAAGGAGGATCCCCTCTGCCGTCGGCGCCTGGCCGCCCGGGTGCGGCCATTCCTGCTGCGCCGCACGAAGATGCAGGTCGCCAGGGACCTGCCCGAGCGCATCGAGGAAGACCTCCTGTGCGAGCTCGAGGGCGAGCAGCGGACGCTCTACAAGGCCGAGCTGAAGCGGGCCCAGCAGATGCTGCTGGGCATCCGCAGCACCACGCAGCTCAACAAGAACCGTTTCAACCTGTTGACCTCCCTGCTCCGCCTGCGGCAGATCTGCTGCCACCCGAAACTGGTGAAGGACGACTCCAAGGCCGAGAGCGCCAAGGTCGACGCCCTGCTCGAAACCCTGGATCCCATCATGGAGGAGGGCGGCAAGGTCATCGTCTTCTCCCAGTTCGTCGAGATGCTGGGCCTGCTCAGGAAGGCCATCGCCGAGCGCCAGTGGCCGACCTACTACCTTGCCGGCGACACCGAGAACCGGGGTGAACTGGTCGAGCAGTTCCAGAGGCACGAGGGCCAGGCGGTGTTCCTCATCTCGCTCAAGGCCGGTGGGTTCGGGCTGAACCTGACGGCGGCGAGCTACGTCATCCTCTTCGACCCTTGGTGGAACCCGGCCGTGGAAAACCAGGCCATCGACCGCGCCCACCGCATCGGCCAGCGCCAGACGGTCATCGCCTACCGCCTGCTCATCAAGGACAGCGTCGAGGAGAAGATCCGATCCCTGCAGAAGTCCAAGAGCCAATTGGCCGAGGATGTGCTGGGTGAGGACACCTTCGCCCAGTCGCTCACGCTCGACGACCTGCGGTACCTCTTCGAGGGATAGCCGGACCCGGGCGTCGGGCATCCCGAGGGCAGGACTTCCGGCGGTGGAAACCCCGGCGGCCGTGATCGGGGCGCGCGCCCCTCACCAATACCGTGGCACGCCGGGATCGGCCTCGCGGCTCCAGCGGTCGATCCCACCGGTGAGGTTCACCAGGCGATCGAACCCGGCCTGCTCGAGGAAGGCGATGGCATGGGCGCTGCGCACCCCGTGGTGGCAGTACACCACCGTCTGTCC
>JBIKMQ010000480.1:0-3017 GCA_044359215.1 Candidatus Chromulinivoraceae bacterium | reverse complement strand
CGCCGGCACACCAGGCCTCCAGCTCCTGCCAACGGGCCTCGAGTTCCGACAGCGGCAACAGGCGCGACCCCGGCAGTGCGCAATGTGCATGCTCCTCGGGCTCCCGCACATCGAGCAAACGGAACGGCTCGGACCGGTCGAGGCGACCCTTGAGGTCCTTGGGCGTGATGGAGTTCATCGGTCGGGCGGGATTGGCGTGAGGGCACCCGGAAGCCGTGGAGGCGCAACGGGTGGCGGTCCGGCACCGACTCAGCCCTGCAGCGCCGCCAGATGGCGTTCAGCCTCGATCGCGGCCGAGCATCCGAGGCCGGCGGCGGTGATCGCCTGACGGTAGACCGAATCGACACAATCCCCCGCGACGAACACCCCCGGCACCTTCGTGCGCACCGAACCGTCGGTCTTGAAGTACCCGTTCTCGTGCAGGTCGAGCGTTCCGCGGAACAACGACGTGTTCGGCACATGGCCGATCGCCACGAACACCCCCGTGCATGGCAGGTGCGACTCGGACCCGGTCTTGAGGTTCTTGAGCGTCACGCCCGTGACCTTGTCGGCGGCCACGTCCGTCACCCCGGTCACCACGCTGTCCCAGACCGGCTGGATCTTGGGATTGGCCAGGGTGCGTTCGGCCATGATCCGCGAGGCCCGCAGCGTGTCCCGGCGGTGCACGAGGTACACCTTCGAGGCGAAGCGGGTCAGGTAGGTGGCCTCCTCGCAGGCGGAGTCGCCGCCGCCGACCACCACCACCGGCTGGTTGCGGAACATCGGCAGGGCCCCGTCGCAGGTGGCGCAGTAGGTCACGCCCTTCTTCTCGAGTTCATGCTCGCCGGGCACATCGAGGTGCTTGTGGCCGGCGCCGCTGGCGATGATGAGCGTGCGGGTCTGCACCGGCTCGCCATCGACGACGAGTTCCGTGACCCCGTTGCCGAAGGTCACCGACTCCACGGTGGCGAACTTGACGCGCGCACCGAACTTCTCCGCCTGGGCCTGCATCCGCGTCATCAGCTCGTAGCCGTCCACCCCGTCGGGAAAGCCGGGGAAATTCTCCACGATGCTCGTCGTGGTGAGCAGCCCGCCGGGCATCGTGCCCGTGAGCACCAGCGGCTTGAGGTTGGCGCGGGCCGTGTAGATGGCGGCGGTCAGACCGGCGCACCCGGTCCCGATGATGACGACGTTTTCCATGTTCTGCGACCCAGAGACTATCCCGGAACCGCACCCCGGCCAAACCGCAATTCATGGCGGCGTCACCCTCACCGACAGCGGTTTGTCAATCCCTTGGACTTGCCCGCCGCAACGCAAACCACCGGGATGGCACGTTTTGTCCCGCGCCCCTCTAGTCTTGGTGAAATGAACTCGCACTTCTGGTCCGAGATCGGCGGACAGTCCCAGCAACCGATCGACTCCTCCACCCACACCGTCAGCACCGCCATGCCGAACCGCCTGGTCGCCGACGGCATCCGGAAGGTGATCGCATGCCACCAGGCGGTCGTCGAGTCCTGCTCCATCGATGACCAACTTCCCCAACCGCACCATGTCTGGATGATCGGACCGGTCGGCAGCGGCAAATCGCACGAGATCCTCCGGGGAGTCCGAACGGCTGGCGTTCCATGGATCCTCCTCGACCTCGCCCGCTTTGCCCTGTCCGGGCAGCACGGCGTCCAGTTGGAACAGACCTTCCAGCAACTTTCGGACACCTCGCCGATTCCCCTGCGTCCCGGCCCCGCCGGGGTCGTGGTGATCGAGGGCCTCACCCGTGAACTGGCCCATGGCTCCGGGGGTGAACGCGCCCGGATCCTCCAGGCTGAACTCACCTCCCTGCTCGAGGGGCGGATGCTGCCCTGGCAACGGGATGGGCGCGTCCGGAAGGTCAGCAGTCGCCGCCTGCTCTTCATCCTGATGCTTTCCGAGGAGGGCTCCTCCTCGGCAGGCATCGGGTTCCGTGCGGGACCCGGTCAACCGCCCCAGGCCCCGGTCACCCAGCGCCTGTTGCGTGCCGGGGTGATGCCCGGCCTGATCCACCTGTCGACCCACCGCCTTGTGACCCGGGAGTTCACGCTGCCGGAACTCGAGTCCCTCGTCCTGGCCCCCGACGGATTCCTGGAGGATCTCCATCGCCACTTCGCCCTCCTCGGCCTCCGCCTGGAGGTCTCACCGCCGGCGGCGGCCCTGCTGGTCCGGCAAGCCCAGGAACTCGGACCCGGAGGTCACGGCCTGCGCCAGGCCATCGCGGCCGGCATGCCTGCCTGGCTCGAAAGCCTTCCCCGGCTGCCTGAAGGCACCAACGGCCTCCGGCTGGAACCGGACCCCCGAAACCCGTCGCGGTTGACCGCCAGCCACCTCAACGGGCCTCGCGGAGCCATCGCCACGCGGCCATCCGAACCCGGCGAGGAATCCTCGCTCCACCCGGACTTCCCCAAGATGCCCCACCGGCCGTCGCGGCCACCTCATGTCGAGACCCAGAGCGAGAGCCGCCTGGCCAACCGAGACGACCTCCGGAAATGGACCACCCCGCCGAAACCATCCAAGGCATCGCGCCCCGAATGGAAGCCCACGCGACTCCGCGGCTTCGTGGCCCTGCACGAGAACAGCCCGGACGGCTCCCGGCTTGCACCGCTGGTCGGGCACGACCTGTACCTGCCGCAGATGATGCGCCGGCGCCACACCCTCATCTCGGGCGGCACCGGCGGGGGCAAGTCCACGCGCCTGATGCTGCCATTGATCTTCAGCGACATCGACGACCCAGACCGCACCGTCGTCGTCCTCGACGCCCAGCTCGCCCTGGTCGGCCCCATCATCGACTACACGCGCCATGCCCGCGGCAAGGATGCCCGCATCGTCTACTTCAACCCCATGGACCCGGCCTACAGCGTGCGTTGGAATCCCGTCGCCGGCATGTCCGACCGCAATGCGGCACACGACGTGGCCTCAAGCCTGTCGGCCAGCCTCCCCGTCGGGCGCAACGACACCGGGTACTTCCGCGGCTGTGCCGTCCGGCTCCTGGCCTCGCTCATCCGACTGGT
>JBIKMQ010000564.1:0-2578 GCA_044359215.1 Candidatus Chromulinivoraceae bacterium | reverse complement strand
AGGGCAACCTCGGCGAGGCCTACTCGATCATCGAGGCCGGCGGCCCGCGCCTGCTCGAACTCGGCCAGCGGTTCGGATTCCCCGACCTCGCCGAGTTCGGCCGGGACATGAACCAGTACTCCAACCATGCCACGACCGCCGAGGAGATGAAGAACATGCTCGGGCCCTGGTACATTCCGGAGGTGTGCCGGGTCACCGGCGGCTCCGAGCTGGATTTCCGGCAACTCGACGACGAGCCGACGGTCTTCGTCATCGCCCTGCCGGAGGAGAGCGTCGCCCGACTGCGCCCCCTGACCAACTGCCTCATCCACCGGCTCTTCGAATTCATGATCCGCCGGGGCCAGGCCAAGGGCGGTGTCCTGCGTCGCCCCATGGCCATCCACATCGACGAATTCGGCTCGGCCGTCGGAGCCATCGTCGACCTGCACGTCCGCGCCAACACCCTTCGCAAGCGTGGGGTCATGCTCACGGCGGCCATCCAGTGCCTGAGCCAGCTGGTCGAGACCTACCCCGACACCGCCAAGTCGCTGCTGCACGCCTTCAGCACCCAGATCTACGTACCCCAGCTGGCCTCGGATGACGCCACCCATGTGTCGCAACGATCGGGCCTAACCGAGGTCACCTCGACGACCACCGGCCCCAACGGCGAGGTGCTCTCATCGAGCCCGCAGACCCGCGCCGTGCTGCTGCCCACGGAGGTGGACCGTCCGCCGGTCCATCCGAAGTACGGGCCGCGGATGACGTTCCTGCTGCCGGAGACTCCCATCTTCCAGGGATATCTGCCGGCCGTGTGGGAGAACCCCGAACTGGCCGCCATGGTGGCCCCGGATCGGCCGTTCACCCCGCCGGGCACGCCCCGCGAGGCACTGCCCGACCCCGAGGAACCAGCACTCCCGGAGGAACCCACGCCGCCCGCACGCGGGCAGGCGGTGCCGCCGGCAGCCGTCGTGAAGACCTGGAGCGATGCCTACGTGAAGAAGCGCTGGTCGGAAGTCCAGCAGCTCATCGGCGTGCTGGAGGCCCGCCGTTCGACCAGGATCTGGTGGGAGGCATACCTGCGCATCAACCGCACCAAGCAGCGCCAGTTGCTGGAGGTGGGGCATGAACTGCTGGCCCGCTCGGCGACCCTCCAGGAGTTCCATGATGCCGTCATCGCCTCGAACTCCCCGAGCACACAGGCGGCCCTGCACTACCTCGACTACCTGCGGACCAAGAACTCAGGCTCCCACGGCATCCAGCCTCCGGGCAACGGATCCTCGCGGGATGAACACGACTTCTGACCGCGACGGGCCGACCTCCGTCGAGGCCTGCCCGGCGACCCTGCGATGGCCACTGCCCCGCCCATCCCTCCGGCCCCGGGTCCGGAACCACCAGCCCCGGGGCTTGGTCCAGTCGGACCCCGGCCGATGCGCCAATCCGGTGAACATCGCCGGGATGGCAAATACTACCGCTTCACCGGTGGCACCGTGCTGGTGATCCGCCCCTGGCCAGAGCTGCGGGCCTGGCGCAAGACCCCGGCCGCCCAGACTTGGCAGCGCATCCGCCCCGACCTGCGACTCAACCAGATCGAACCCATCGGTTCAGACCGAACCCCACGGCGCCAATCGATCCTGCGCGACCGTTCTGCAAGCCTTGAGGCGCGGCCCGACACCGACACCGACCACGGACCAGGGTTCCCCGATCCTGCAGCCGGTGAACCGGGGCCCCGCGACACGCTCCTGGCGCGCGACAACTGGCCCGGCTGGCGCGTGGAACGTCACCTGGAGGCCCTCGAGGCGCGCCGTTGGTTCGTGTCGACCTTTCCCGAGTCGATCCGGCACCGTCTTTCCGCGTTTTCCAACCGGCAATGGCACTTGGCTGTGCTGATGGCACGGTGCCCCGGTGCCGTCGACCTGGTGGATGGCAACCCTGCCCTCGCCTACGCCTTGGCCAGCAGCTGGTGCTTCCGAACCCGTCCGGTGGCGTCGCCTCTCCGATCCGCTCGGGCCATGTTGAAGCAACCCCAGCGTCGCCTCCTCGACTGGCTTGGCTTCCCCGCCAGCGCCAGCGCCGTCCGCATCCTGCGCAAGGTCCCGCCTGCCGCCTGCACCCTCCCCATCCTGCTGCGTCTCCGGGACCTGATGAACGACCCAGGGACCTTGGGTGTCCTCCGGCATGCCCGGGTGATCCGGGGCACGCTGGTGAGGCTCTTGGACGATCCCGTCCTGCGCCCCATGCTCACGCCCCGACTCCTGGCCGAGCTGGACGCATCGGCCGCGCCAGACCGGGTGCATCCCGCCCTGGATCTTCTCCACGACACCCTCCGCATGCGACAACAGGAGGGGCTGGACGGGGCCGTGCGATTCCAATCCCTGGCGGCCCTGCGACGACACCACGACGACTTGGTTGCCACCCTCAACAAACGCCGCGAACTCGAAGAGGTGCATGCCGAGGCGCTTCGAGGCACCGACGAAGCCACGCCACCCGAGCCACCTTTTCCGCCACCCCCGATTCCTGGAAGTCAGGGCATCCAACCACTGACCAGTGCCGCGGACCTCTGGGTCGAAGGCCGCACCATGGATCACTGCGCCGGATCTTT
>JBIKMQ010000337.1:0-3813 GCA_044359215.1 Candidatus Chromulinivoraceae bacterium | reverse complement strand
AACCCCTTTCCCGACACGACCGACCATGACCTCCGCCACCGACTTCGCCTCACCGTCCATGCCCGACACGACCGGCCATTTCGGGCCGTTCGGCGGGCGCTACGTGCCCGAAACCCTCGTGCATCCGCTGCAGCAACTCGAGGACGAGTACTGGCGGGCGCAGCAGGACCCGGAGTTCCAACGCGAGCTGGACTACTACCTGCGCGAGTTCGTCGGCCGCCCCACCCCGCTGTACTTCGCCGAGCGCCTGACCCGCTCGCTCGGCGGGGCGCGCATCTACCTCAAGCGCGAGGACCTGCTGCACACCGGCGCGCACAAGATCAACAACGCCATGGGCCAGGTGCTGCTGGCGCGGCGGATGGGCAAGACGCGCATCATCGCCGAGACCGGTGCCGGCCAGCACGGCGTCGCCACGGCCACGGTGTCGGCCATGTTCGGCATGAAGTGCGTGATCTACATGGGCGCCGTCGACTGCAAGCGGCAGGAACTCAACGTCTACCGCATGAAGATGCTCGGGGCCGAGGTGGTACCGGTGAAGGCGGGCCAGCAGACCCTGAAGGAGGCGGTGAACGAGGCCATGCGCGACTGGGTCACCAACGTGCGCTCGACCCACTACATCCTCGGCACGGCCTACGGGGCCCACCCCTACCCCGTCATGGTGCGCAACTTCCACCGGGTGATCGGCGACGAGGCGCGGGCCCAGATCCTCGAGCGCGAGAAGCGCCTCCCGGACCTGCTCATCGCGTGCGTGGGCGGCGGTTCCAACGCCATCGGCCTGTTCTACCCGTTCCTGAACGACCCGTCCGTGAAGATGCTGGGCGTGGAGGCCGGCGGCGAGGGCATCGCGCCCGAGAAGCACGCCGCCCGCTTCCAGGGAGGCTCACTGGGCGTGCTCCAGGGCACCCGAAGCTACATCCTGCAGGACGAGTTCGGGCAGATCCAGCTCACCCACAGCGTCAGCGCCGGCCTCGACTACGCGGCCGTGGGACCCGAACACGCCTGGCTCAAGGACCGCAACCGGGTGGAGTACGGCTACGCGACGGACACCGAGGCCCTGGACGCCTTCCTGCGCTTGGCCAAGCTGGAGGGCATCATCCCGGCCCTGGAAAGCGCGCACGCGGTCGCCGGGGCCATCCAGCGGGCGCCGGGCATGGGCAAGGACCAGGTGATCGTGGTCAACCTGTCGGGCCGGGGCGACAAGGACGTCATGCAGGCGGCGCAGAAGCTGGGCATCCGCATGCCGGATTGATCGACCCGGGATCGGTTTCCTGATCGATGGAGCCCCGGCGCATTGGAACCCGGGGTGCCCCCACCGAATCTCGGTGACGGCCCCGGCTCGGGCCCTTGGCTGTTGACCAGCCCGCCATGCCCAACTGATCCGCAGTGACGGCGATGCGCCCGGTCGAGCCGATGCGACCGGGGCGAATGATTCGACGGCGAGGCCAACGGCCTAGCCCCACGGCCCGGACCGGGCTATTCGAGCGACTCTTTGTCAGGCCGGCCCAGCAGGGCCTGTGGATCGGGCTTGGGGATGAGCGCCGTCCGCTCCCGAAGCATCTGGGCCCGGAACAGGTCGCGCTCATCGGAACCCAGCTTCTCGCGCAGCGGGTGCGCCAACTGCAGATGTGCCGGCTGGCTGCGGAGAAAGAGCTCGTCGGTCAGGGATTTCGGCGTCTGCCCAAAGACCCCGAGGTCGACCCCCAGCCGGAGGAAACTGATCAGGTTCATCGCCTCCTTGGAGGAGATGCTCCAACTGTTGGACAGCACCCCGTAGGCCCGGCCGATGTGGTTGAGGAGCACGGCCGGCTTCTTCTCCATCTGGGAGATCCGGGCGTTCTCCTCGTGCTCGATGATCTGAAGGAGCACCTTGTTGATGCGCTCGACGATCTCGCTCTCAGGCTCGCCGAGGGTCATCTGGTTGGACACCTGGAAGACGTTGCCCAGGGCCTCGGTGCCCTCGCCATAGAGGCCGCGCACGGCGAGTCCCAGCTTGTTGACGGCCTGGATGATCTGGTTGATCTGCTCGGCCAGCACCAGGCCCGGCAGGTGGAGCATGGCGCTGACGCGGATGCCCGTGCCAAGGTTGGTCGGGCAGGCCGTCAGGAAGCCGTAGCGCTCGGTGAAGGCGAACTCCACCCGCTCCTGGAGCGACGAATCCACGGCATCGATGGCTGTCCACGCCTGGCGCAGCTGCAATCCGGGGCGCAGGGCCTGCATGCGGAGGTGATCCTCCTCGTTGACCATCACGCAGAGGTCCTCGTCGCGGTTGAGCACGATGCCGCTGCCGGCGTTCTTGGCCGCATGCTCGCGGCTGATGAGATGCCGCTCGACCAGGAGCTGCTTGTCGAGGGCCGGCAGGCGATCCATCGACTCGGAGAACGTGTCGCCGCCGAGCTGCGGGAGGGACTTCACCGCCGGCATGAGCAATTCGAAGGCACGGAGACGATCCGCCTTCTTCGAGTGGCTGGGAAACGGGACGTTGGTGAGGTTCCGGGCCAGTCGGACCCGGCTGGACAGGACGATCTTGTCGTGCGGGCCGCTGCGGCGGCAAGCCTCCGGGGCGGGGATGAGGAATTCGAGGATGCTCATGGCGGGGCGCGGGGCTATTCGACCGCCTTGAAGGCCTTGATCTCGTCCCGGAGGCGTGCCGCCGTCTCGAAATCCTCCCGGGCGACGGCCTTCTGCAGGTCACGGTTGAGGC
Organism: Candidatus Chromulinivoraceae bacterium; assembly: GCA_044359215.1. Taxonomy (GTDB): domain Bacteria; phylum Verrucomicrobiota; class Verrucomicrobiia; order Limisphaerales; family UBA9464; genus SXXZ01. The sequence goes on along the minus strand of JBIKMQ010000337.1, from coordinate 1,112 downwards.
GTTGAAGGCGCTGGGCCCCGGCGACGGCACGCTGTGCGGCCACCGGAACCTTGCCCCGGTGCCGTATGTCCTTGTGCATCGTCTTGAGGACCGAGTCGAGACCGTCGGAGAAGATGTCGTAGCAGCGCGCGCAACCCAGGCGGCCGCTCTTCTTGAAGTCGGCCTGGGTGTACCCGCACTGGTCGCAGGAGAGGGCGCCCACGGCCTCGGAGGCCTCCTCCATCTTCTGGGCGGCCCCCAGCCCGAGCAGGTGGTCGGCGATGGCGAAGGCTGCCGGGTCGTTGTAGTTCTTCTCCTTCGCACAGGTGGCGCAGGCGTCGACCTTCTTGACCTTGTTGTCGGCGATCTCGGTCACGTGGACCGTCGCCTCCTTCGTCTTGCAGAACTGGCACACCATAGATTGCGGGGCAGATATCGATGCAGGACGGCCCGGAGTCAAGGTGGGGACCGCCGGTGGGGACCGCCGGCATCTGCGGCGCCTCCCATCCGGAACCACACCGGCTCCCTTCCCGGCCGGGACCTCCAGAGCCGGGGCTTGGGGATCGGGGCCTTGGGGCTGGAGCCTTCCGGGCCGGTCGTCAGGCTGCCGGCGACGGGGCGGCATTCCGGCGGGGCCGCAGCAGGATGACCTTCTTGTCGCTGCCGTCCACCTCGACGCTGTGGGTCTCGATGTCGGGGTCCGACTTCAGGGCCTGGTGGACGATGCGCCGGTCGTAGGCGTTCATCGGCTCCATCTCCATGATGTCGCCGTAACGGCGCACCTTGTCAGCCAGTTCGAGGGCCCGCTTGGCCAGCTGCTCGCGCGCCTCGCGCCGGTAGCCGCCGACGTCGAGCATCACCCTCGGGACAGAGTCGTCGCCCTTGTGGAGGATCCGGTTGAGGAGGTATTGGATCTCACCCAGCGTCTGGCCCTGCCGGCCGATCAGGCGGTTGGGCTCGTCCGTCTGGATGTCCAGCAGGAGCATGTCCTCGTAGTCCTGCTCGGTGACCGTGGCCTCGAAGCCGAGGGTCTTGAGCATCTGGCAGAGGGTGTCTTTGGCACTCATGGGAAATCAGGCGGATCCCTTGCGGCGGCCGGGCTGGACGGGCGCGACAACGGTGCCCGCGGCACC
>JBIKMQ010000336.1:0-3822 GCA_044359215.1 Candidatus Chromulinivoraceae bacterium | reverse complement strand
GACCACCCGAGAGATGCAATGGTACACCGCCACCCCACCAGCCTGCCCCTTGATCCGCGCCAACCTCATGACCAAAACCATCGCCCCCGTAAAACCTCGGGTCAACAACTTTGAACCTGTCACTCTATCATATCGCTTGCCGACGGTTTGCCTGTCCGGCAAGGTTGTTTTGTGATGAGGACTGCGAGGCCAGAGATCCCGAGGAAAACGGTCTACCGATTGTCCCAGTATCTGAGGTGCCTGCAGCGCCTCAAGATGAACGCGCTTCACACCGTCAGCAGCGAGGCCTTGGCCAAGGCCGCCGGCGTCAAGCCAACCCAATTGAGGAAGGACCTGACCTACTTGGGGCAATTCGGAACCCGGGGCCTGGGCTATGACGTGGGGCAGTTGGCAGAGATGATCACCTCTCATTTGGGCACAAACCGTCTTCAACCCGTTGTCCTGGTGGGTGTCGGGAATCTGGGGAGTGCTCTGCTGCAATACCGAGGATTTGAGCCGGAGGGATTCGAGATCGTGGCTGCCTTCGACCTGGATCCGGGACGACCCAGGGAAATTCCATTGCGGGTCCCATTGCTCGGAATGGACCGCCTGGAGGCGACATTGGCCGAACACCACATCCGGATGGCCATCCTCTCGGTTCCGGCAGCGGCAGCCCAGGAGGTCACCAATCGACTCGTGGAAGCAGGAGTGCTGGGAATTCTCAATTTCGCCCCGATCATGCCGGTGGTTCCAGAACACGTGGTCGTGAACCATGTGAACCTCGCGATCGAATTGGAGAATTTGAGCTACTTCCTGAACGACTGACGACCTCGGATCGATGGTCTGATCCGCTGCCGGGAAGGCCAGACCTACCCATCACCATGCCATGACCAACACCACCGAGGCTACCAACCCGCCGAAACCGGCCAATCCCGGAGACATCCGTGACGAGACACGGGCAACACTGGCGCAACAGTTCTCGGACTGGGGGGAGCCGGACTACCGGGTGGACCAACTTCTGGATTGGCTCTACACCCGCCGTGCGGAGTCTTGGACGGCGATGAGCAATCTGCCGGGCCGCCTGCGCACGCTGCTGGCAGAAAGATGGAACCTCGGCTCCCTGGAACTCGTCAGGAAACAGGGATCCCGGGACAGCACGCAGAAATTCCTCTGGCGCCTCCACGATGGCTCGATGGTCGAGAGCGTGCTGATCCCGGCGAATCCAGCCTTGTACGGCGAGGCGGCCGATCGGCACACGTTGTGCGTGTCGACTCAGGTGGGTTGCGCCTACGGATGCCGGTTCTGCGCCAGCGGGCTGGACGGATGGAAACGCAACCTCGCACCTTGTGAGATCGTCGGGCAAATCCTGAGCCTCGAACGATGGCATGCGCGCCAGACCCTGTCGGCGGCTGAAACGCCACCCGCACCCCCCCAAGGCGCCCGTCTGGTGAACAACCTCGTGATCATGGGGATGGGCGAACCGCTGGCCAACTACGACCATCTGATGAGGGCGCTGCGATCCCTGAACGCCCCATGGGGCATGGGCATCGGGGCGCGCAAGATCACCATTTCCACCAGCGGCCTGGCCCCCAGGATCCGCCAATTGGCGGAGGAACCGGAGCAGTTCCGGTTGGCGATCTCATTGCACGGGGCGACCGATGCGGTCCGCGACCGGATCATGCCCGTCAACCGCAAGTTCCCCCTCGCCCAACTGACCGAGGCCTGCACCCATTACCTGGAGAGGAAAGGGAAGATGATCACCCTGGAGTACATCCTGCTCGACGGGGTCAACGATTCCCCGGCAGAGGTGAAACCTCTGGCGGACCTGGCCCGACGGTTGCACGCGAAGGTGAACCTGATTCCTTACAACGCGGTCGAGGGACTACCCTGGAAACGTCCGGAGGAATCCCGATGCCAACGATTCGCCGACGCGCTGACCCGCACCGGGGTGACCTGCACGCTGCGCCTGGAGAAGGGGCATGACATCGACGCGGCCTGCGGGCAGTTGCGCCTGAAGACCGAGCGCACCTCGGGTGCCGAGTCTGCGGCCGGACCGACCTCCGAAACCACTCCGTGAGCGGCAACGGAGGGTGCAGGGGAATCACCACGGCGCCCCGGTTTCAACTCACACCTCGCACGCGGGTCTCCTGCAAAGTCTGTTTCGCAGCGCCGAGGGGCTCCGGATGGAAGTCCCCTTTCCGCCATCGACCATCCGGCCCACAAGGCTTAGCGTCTGACCGGTGATCGCGCTCCTCGATTACGATTCCGGGAACATCCGCAGCGTCGAGAAGGCCCTCCGAAAGGCGGGCGCCGAGGTGGTGCGGGCCCGGACACCAGGGGCCATGGCCGGCGCGAGGGGCATCGTGCTCCCGGGAGTCGGGGCCTTCGACGACTGCGTCCACGCGATGGAGCGACAGGGACTGCTCGAGGCGATCCGAGGTTGGATCGCCGCCGACAGGCCGTTCCTCGGCATCTGCGTCGGGTACCAGGCCCTGTTCGAACGGAGCGATGAGTTCAATTCGCACGCCCGGGGCCTCGGGGTGTTCGGAGGCCCGGTCGTCCGGTTCCAACCCACCGCCGAGATGCCACGCCTGAAGATCCCGCAGATCGGCTGGAACCAGATCGACCTGCGGCAACCCAATTGCCCGCTCTACCGGGGCATCCCCGGGGGGAGTTGGTTCTACTTCGTCCACAGCTACCACCCCCGGCCGACCGATCCGGGCATCGTGGCCACGGAAACCACCTACGGAGCAACCTTCGCCTCGTCGGTCTGGCGAGGGAACACCTTCGCCACCCAGTTCCACCCCGAGAAAAGCCAGGAGAACGGGCTCCGACTGCTGTCGAACTTCGTGGAATTGGCCGAGGCGGTCGACGCGCGATCCCGATAAGCCCCGGATAGCCCCGCCGCGCTGCGCGGCCGGATCAGGCCCCCGCTGCCGCACGGCGCATCGAATCGGCCCAGGGCGACAGGGCCTCCATCACCGACTCGGCCGATACCGCCGACATCATCCGCACCAAGTCACCCGCCGAACCGGCGATCGGACGGCCATCGTAGCGATAGTAGTCCAGATGCCGGCCTTGGATCGACGGGTTGGGAATCAGGGTCCAGTCGTCCCGTCGCGGGTGGACCGGCGGGTTGAGGGTGGGCGTCTCGATCACCCACTGACGGGGAACCCGCATCGCGGCGGCCACATGCATGAAGACGGTGTCGACGCTCAGGAATCCCCCGGCGTGTCCGACCAACGCCATGGCCTCGCGCAACCCCGGGGTCGCCGCCTCGATGAACTCGGCTCCGGCGCCCCGGAAGGCGGCGTGCAGGGGTTGTTCCTCGCGGGCCCCGAACAGGACCACAGGCACCCCCGGATGCATCAAACGCCACTGTCGAAGGAATGAGACATAACGATCGACCGGCCAGCGCCGCAGGGCGAGATTCTTGGTGCCGCCCGATCCGGCATGGATGCCCAGCCACGCCCGCCCCTCCAAACCGTGCTCCTTCAGCCAATTGGCGGCCCACCGGCGCTCCGCATCCGAGAGAAACACCTCGTACCCGGGACTTCCAAGTTGGGGGGTGAGTCCGAGCAACCCGAGCAGGCGGGCATTGTTGTCCATCACATGCACCGAGTAGTCCTGAGGGGTCGACCGGGTCACCAGCCACCGGTCAACCCATGAGTGGTTCTCGTATTCGTGACTCAGACGCTCCCGGGCCCCGATCAGGCGGGCGATGAGGCGATATCCCCTGCGACCCTGAGTGTGGGTGTTGATTGAAAGGTCGTAGCGACGGCCGCGCAACCTGAGGCAACAGGCCAGGGAGGAAAACCGGCTTCGCCCCAGGAAATCGTGCCG
>JBIKMQ010000333.1:0-3833 GCA_044359215.1 Candidatus Chromulinivoraceae bacterium | reverse complement strand
GGCCGGTCGGGACCCATCCGCGCATGGCCGAGGTGATCGTCGCGCGGGCACTGGAGGCGGTGGGTCCGGGGCCCGACGCTCCGTCGCCGGCCGACACCTCCCTCTTCGTCGCCGGCCACGGCACCGGCAACCATGAGAACTCGCGGCGGGCCATCGAGGACCAGGTGCTGCGCCTGCGGGAACTCGGCCGGTACCGTGACGTGCACCCGGTCTTCATGGAGGAGGATCCGCGCATCGCCGACGCGCACGGGCTGGCCCGGACCCCGAACCTCGTGGTGGTGCCCTTCTTCATGAGCGACGGGCTGCACAGCCACGAGGACATCCCGGTCCTCCTCGGGGCCCCGCCCGAGGTCGTCCGCGGACGCTTCGAGCGGGGCGAGCCCACCTGGGTCAACCCCACCGAACTCCACGGCCACCGGGTCTGGTACGGCCGCAGCGTCGGCACCGCACCGCTGGTGGCCGACGTGGTGATGGACCGGGTGCGGGAAATCGCCGCGTCGGCCTCCCGGTGATCCGCGCAGCGCCCGGGCCTTTGCCCGGGGCCGACCGTGGGCTAGGCTGTCGATCCATGAAGCGGTTCCCGACGTCGGCGCTCCTGCTCGCGATCCTGGCCCTGGTCCCCCTGTTGCCAGGATGCGGGCCCCAGACCGGCCAACCGGCCGAGGCGGCGGGCTCCGCCACGACCGAGACACCCCGCGAGTACCCGGTCACCGGAGTCGTCCGCCGGGTCGAGCCCGAGCGGCGCTCGGTGGTGGTGAAGCACGAGGAGATCCCGGGATTCATGCCGGCCATGACCATGCCCTTCGACGTCAAGGACGCGAAGGAGCTCTCCGGCCTCAAGGCGGGCGACCGGATCGCCTTCCGCATGCTGGTCACGACCAACGACGGGTGGATCGACACCATCCGCGTGGTGGGCACCGACACCAACGCGCCCGCGCCGGAGCCCTCCCCGGTGCGACTCACCTCGTCGGTCCCGCTGCTGGAGGCCGGGGCGGCGCTGCCCGACTACACGCTGACCAACGAACTGGGGAAGGTCATCCGCCTGTCGGACTTCCGGGGCAAGGTGCTGGCCTTCACCTTCATCTTCACCAGGTGCCCCTATCCCGATTTCTGCCCGCGCATGACCGACCTCTTCGCGCGCACCCAGAAGGCGCTGGCGGACCAGCCGGAGGCACCGAGGAACCTCAAGTTCCTGTCCATTTCCTTCGACCCGCAGAACGACACGCCCGACCTCCTGCGGGCCTACGCCGAGCGGTACGCCTACGATCCGGCGCAATGGAGCCTCGCCACCGGGGCCTGGGACCAGCTCGAGCCGCTGACCGGGAACTTCGGGCTGCTCTTCGGCCGCGACGTGCCCCCGGAGAAGATGGAGCACAACCTGCGGACGGTGGTGGTGCGTCCCTCGGGCCGCATCCACGCCATCCTGCCCAGCAACGAATGGTCGGCCGACGACCTGATCCGGGAGATCCGGGCCGCGGCCGAGGCGGAGACCCCGGGCCGCGGCCGCTGAACCGGCCTATTTCTTCCTGCCGAACTTCTTGGCGGCCGGGGCCTTGAGGCGCTTGAACTCCTTGGTGAGGTTCGTGAGCGAGGCCTCCACGCCCATGCGCTCGAGGGAGCTGGCGCCGACGAAGCCCACGGCATCGGTGTGCTTCATCACGCGGTCGGCGTCGGCCGGCGTGTTGATGGGGCCGCCATGGCAGAGGAAGAAGATGTCCTTCCGCACACGCGAGGCGGCGTCGATGATTTCCTGGGTGCGCTGGAGGGTGAACTCCCAGCTCACCACGGCCTTCTGCACCCCGATGCTGCCACCGACGGTGGTGCCGACGTGGGCGATGATGGCGTCGGCCCCCGACTTGGCCATCTCCACGGCCTCCTCGGGCGACCCGACATAGACGATGGAGAAGAGGTCCATCTTCCGGGCCAGGGCGACCATCTCGTACTCCTTCGTCACGCTCATGCCGGTCTCCTCGAGCACGCCGCGGAAGTGGCCGTCGACGATGGTGTGGGTGGGGAAGTTGTTGACGCCGCTGAAGCCCATCTCCTTCACCTTGCCCAGCCAATGCCACATGCGGCGGCGCGGGTCGGTGGCGTGCACGCCACAGATCACCGGCACCTCCTCGACGACGGGGAGCACCTCATACTCGCCGATCTCCATGGCGATGGCGTTGGCATCGCCGTAGGCCATCATGCCGCAGGTCGAGCCGTGGCCCATCATGCGGAAGCGGCCGGAGTTGTAGATGATGATCAGGTCGGCCCCGCCCTTCTCGATGAACTTGGCGCTGATGCCGGTGCCGGCGCCGGCGGCGATCACCGCGTCGCCCTTCTTGATGGTGTCCATCAGGCGCTCGCGGACTTCCTTGCGGGTGTAGGGGTTTCCTTTTCCGGTCCAGGGATTGGGCATGGTCTGTCGGGATTGAAGAATGTTCGGGGGCCAACGGAGCCATCGAAGCGGCCGGGCGTCAATGCCCGGCCCGGCGGCGCTCCCGGTGCCAACGACGGGCTCGCCCCGAGGCCCGGGAGGGCGCAGGATCCCGGCCGATGAGCCGCATCGAATCCAAGCTGGCCGAACTCGGCCTGACCCTGCCCGCCCCACCGCCCCCCGGAGGCAACTACCTGCCCTTCCGCATCGAGGGCAAGACCTTGTATCTGCCCGGAGCCATCCCGAGCCGGGAGGGCAAGATCCAGTTCTCCGGCAAGGTGGGTGACGGGCTCACGATCGAGCAGGGCTACGAGTCGGCCCGGCTGTGCGCCCTCAACCTGCTGGCCTGCGCGAAGCTGGCCCTGGGGGACCTGGACCGCCTCGACCATGTGATCTCCGTCAGCGGCTTCGTGAACTGCGTGGCCGGGTTCGCCGACAGCCCCAAGGTCATCAACGGCGCCAGCGACCTGCTGGTGGCGCTGCTGGGCGACGACGGCCGTCATGTGCGCGCGGCCGTGGGCGTGGCGGGCCTTCCGGCCAACTCCGCGACCGAGGTGCAGATGATCGCCGCCCTGAAGTGAGGGTCTGGAGGCTCGCCGGGGGGGCCTGCGGCGGGGAGGTGGGAGGGATCACCCTCCGACCATCAGCGGGGGAACTGCTCGGCCATCGAGATGGCCCTCCGCATGGCCTTCGACTTGTTGACCGTCTCGTCGAACTCGGCCTCCGGATCGGAGTCGTTGACCCAGCCACCGCCGGCCTGCACATGGGCCACGCCGTCCTTCACGAGCGCCGTGCGGATGGTGATGCAGTGGTCGGCGTTGCCGTTGAATCCGAAGTAGCCGACGCAGCCGCCATAGGGCCCGCGGGTGGTGCCCTCGAGCTCGGCGATGATCTGCATGGCGCGGATCTTCGGCGCGCCGCTCAGGGTGCCCGCCGGGAAGGTGGTGCGCATCAGGTCGAAGGCGCTGCGGTCGCCCGACAGGCGGCCGTTGACCTGCGAGACGATGTGCATCACGTGGCTGTAGCGCTCGATGACCATCAGGTCCCTCACGGCCACGCTGCCGAAGTCGCACACCCGGCCGATGTCGTTCCGCGCCAGGTCCACGAGCATGACGTGCTCGGCCCGCTCCTTGGGGTCGGCCAGGAGTTCCTTCTCCAGGGCGAGGTCCTCGGCCTCGGTGGCCCCGCGGCGGCGGGTGCCGGCGATGGGCCGGATCTCCACGGCCCGGTCCTCGCAGCGCACATGCAGCTCGGGCGAGGCCCCCACCAGGGCGAAGCCCTCCAGCTCGAGCAGGAACATGTAGGGCGACGGGTTGATCGAGCGGACGGCCCGGTAGATCTCCATCGGCGAGGCCTTCACCGGGGCGCTGAAGCGCTGGGAGCCCACCACCTGGATGATGTCACCCGAGCG
>JBIKMQ010000334.1:0-3833 GCA_044359215.1 Candidatus Chromulinivoraceae bacterium | reverse complement strand
CTGGACGCGGTTGTCGGCGGCGACCCGCAGTTGCAGGCGTGCGGTCTCCGGCACGAAGGCCGACAAGTCGAACCGGGTCCGGTAGCGGTAGGTGCCGGCGGCGACGTTGGCGGTGCCGGGGTTCACCGGGCCGAGCCAGCGCGAGGTCGCGTCGTTGGCCAACCACGCCGGATGCCCGTCGATGACCAGCGCCGGCGCCGGCGGCGGTGGGGTGATGGCCTGGGCCGAGGCCACCACGGTGTAGTGGGGATCGCGCGTGCCGGGTGGCAGTGGTTGCCGTGCGTCGGACACTCCGGTCGCGAAGATGGTGGGGATGGGGCGTTCCTCCCCGGCCGGCGGCGAGGCATCCCCGCCGAAGAAGGGGGCGCTGGAGATGGCCCATCCGCCGTCCCCGGAGTTGCCACCCACGGTCCCGGTCCATGCGGTTCCGCCCTCGGGGGCACCGGTCCGGAACTCCCAGCGCTGCGAACCACCCACCAGCGGGGCCTGGGTGGCGATGTCCAGGCTCGGGAAGTTTGGCTGGCCGGGGGTCCCGCCAGGTTGGGCGCTGGGTCTCCAATGGGCGGTCGGCCCGGTGGCCTGCGTCTCGTCCCGTTTGGCCAGGCTCGGGCCATGGCCATCCGGGGCCACGGGCCAGTCCCCGTCGGTGCCGTAGGCGATCAGGTCCATCCGCCGAAGGTTGTTGTTCCGGAGTTCCAGACGCTCGCCCGCGTTGGAGAGCCGACCCGCGAATGGCCCGACCACGTTGGTGACGCCCAGCGCCCGCAGGGCCGCCGGGTCGGCCGCGACCACGAGCTGGGCCCCGCCCCGGAGCACGGTTCCTTCGGGAAAGCGGTAGTCGATGCCGCCCGCGAGGCTCCACCCGGACAAGTCCATGTTCACCGCCATCTGGTTGTGGAGTTCGACCCATTCGAGGCGGGCCTCGGGGTCGGTCGGATGATAGTGGATCTCGTTGAAGACCACCGTGCTGTCGGCCAGGGCCGGCCCAAGGGCCGCCATCCGGCATAGGGCGCCGAGGTGACGCTTCAGTCGGCGTGCCAGGCGGTCCATCAGGGCGGGGCGTCGGGGCATCGGGGCGGGAGTTTGTCGGGTCGGACCGGGGGGGTGAGGGTGGAACGTCGGTGGGCGGTCCAATGGGCGTCAAGGCGGGAAAAGACCACTGGCTGGGGACTGGCGTCGACGGGATCCCATGGCTACCCTCCGGTCATGCACCTGGGAGAATCCACCGAGAGAATGGGACGTGAGGTTCGCACGCGTGGCGGGTGGGCGAGGGGCGCACGGTGGGCCGGAGGGTTTCTGGCGGTTGCCTGGATCGCTTCGCTGCCCGGGTTTCCGCCGAGCGTCTCGGCCCAACCCCAGGCCCCAGCGACCGTGCCGCGTGGCAAGCCCATCAAGCCACTGACCGGTGCTGCCAAGCCCGGTGAGCCAAAGGTCGGTGAGCCAAAGCCTGCCACGCCGGATTCGGCCACCGCGGCGGCTCCCACGACGGCCCAGGCAACCGTCCCCGGACCGGCCTCGGCGGGCACCAACGCCCCCACGGCGCGCCCCGGGTTCGCCTCGGTCGGGTTCGACGTGCTCGCCACCTTCAAGTACGAGGTGCCCGAGGATGCTCCCGCGACGAAGACCAACGCCCCGGCCGCCGATCCGGACACCCAGATCCCCGCCACGGTGAAGGCCTTCAGCGGCAAGAAGGTGGCGGTGAAGGGTTTCATGCTGCCCCTGAAGGTCGAGGGCGGGCTGGTGACCGAGCTGCTGCTCATGCGCGATCAGTCCATGTGCTGCTTCGGCACCGTGCCCAAGATCAACGAGTGGATCGCGGTCAAGATGACCTCGTCCGGGGTGAAGCCCGTGATGGACCAGGCGGTGACCTTGTACGGCACCCTCAAGGTGGGGGCCATGCGTGAGAACGGCTACCTGGTGGGCATCTACCAGATGGACGGCGAGTCGCTGGCCGGGCCTCCCGGTTCCTGAGGCGACCCGTTCTGTCCCGGCGGGCTAAGACTCCTTGCGCGCCTCGAGGAAGCGCTTGAGCGACTGGGCCATGGTGCCGCCGAAGCCGTCCACCTGCTCGATCTCGTGGATCGGGGCCAACCGCAGCCGCTGGATCGAACCAAACCGCCGCAGCAGGGCCTTCTTGCGGGCATCCCCGATGCCCGGGAATTCGTCCAGGATGCTTTCGCTGATCTTCTTGAGCCGCAGTTGGGCGTTGTAGGTGTTGGCGAATCGGTGGGCTTCATCCCGGACGCGCTGGAGCAGTTTGACCGCGGGACTGTCGAGGCCGGGCCTCAGCGGATCCCGCTCGCCCGGCAGGTGGATCTCCTCGAATTCCTTGGCCAATCCCAGGATGGGAATGCGCGACAGGCCCAGCTTGGCCAGCTCGGCACAGGCGGCATTGAGTTGACCCTTGCCGCCGTCGATCAGGATCAGGTCCGGCAATCGGGGGCCCGGGATGATCTTGGGCAGCCAGGGGCGCTCGGGCGACTCCGCCGCAATGAGGTCTCCGGAGACGATCGAATCGCCCGGCGACGGATCGTCCGGATCGCCGGTGGTCGTTTCCGCCGACCGGGAGGCATCCGTCGAGGCCTCGCCCACCTCCCGCTGCAGGCGGCTGTAGCGCCGGCGGATGGTCTCGGCCATCGAGGCGAAATCGTCCTGCGAGGTCACTCCCTTCATGCGGAAGCGCCGGTAATTGGCGCGGTCCGGCCGACCGTGCCAGAAGCTCACCATCGACGAGACGATGAAGGTGCCGCTGATGTTGGAGATGTCGAAGCCCTCGATGCGTGCCGGCGGCTCGGCCAGTCCCAGCAGTCGACCCAGCTCCCGGAGGTCGGACTCCGGATGCACGGCGACGGGCAACGTGTACGGAATGCGCTCGAACTTCTCGGTCTTGAGCGTCGTGCGCTTCAGGTCCTCCAGCGCATCCCGGAGCTGGGCGGCCTTCTCGAACTCCAGGTTCGCGGCGGCCTTGCGCATCTCCTCCTCGAGTTCGTCGCGCAACTCCTCGGTCTGTCCCTCGAGGAACCCGATGCCCGCCCGGACCTGTTCCAGGTACTGCTCCCGGCTGACGTTGCCGATGCACGGGGCCGTGCAGTGCTGGAGGTTGCCATAGAGGCAATGCCGGTAGTCCGACTCGTCCGGCTGGAGGGGGCGGCATCCGCGCAGCTTGAACTTGCGCCGCATGAGGGTGAGCGCGCGACGGACGCTGCCCGAGTGGGCGAAGGGGCCGAAGTAGAGGCAGCCGTCGTCCTTGCGCAGCCGGGTCAGCGTGAAGCGCGGGATGGGGTCGTTCAGGTTGACCTTCAGCAGCAGGAAGCGCTTGTCGTCCTTGAGGTCGATGTTGAAGCGCGGCTGGAACTCCTTGACCAGCCGGCTCTCGAGCAGCAGCGACTCGGCCTCGTTCTTCACCGTGTGCCAGTCGAAGTCGTGGATCGCATCGACCAGCGCGTTGAACTTCAGGTCCCAGCCCATGCGGCGGGAGGGGTGGAAGTACTGGGAGACCCGCTTGCGCAGGTCGCGCGCCTTGCCGATGTAGATCACCGTGCCGAAACGGTCCTTGTGCAGGTACACGCCGGGCCGGTGGGGCACCGTGGACAGCTTGTTGCGGATGTGGTCGGTGATGGGCATGGACCCGTGCTCCGGTCTTCCCGGTGCGCGCGGCAGAGCATCCACCGGTCCAGGCCGGACCGCCAGTCGGAGGGCGGGCCTACTTCAGGTCTTCGCCGGCGAGGCTTCCGACGGTCCAGTCGAGGTTGTAGATGTGGCGAGCCGGGCTGTTTCGTGGGGCCGGGGTCAAGATGGTTCGTGGGGATTTGATGCGTGGAAGCGGAATGGTC
>JBIKMQ010000332.1:0-3835 GCA_044359215.1 Candidatus Chromulinivoraceae bacterium | reverse complement strand
CGCCGCGCGCGCCGCGTCGTCCTTCGCCCTCATCCATTGATACGCCCCGTAGGCCCCCGCGCCGAGCAGCGGGGAGATGGCGATGCCGGTGACCGCCGAGACCGCCGCCGCGAGCGGGGCCGCGGGTGATTTGTCCGCGGGCACCTCGGCCGCCGCCGGCATCGCGGCCCACGCGAATGGCGCGGCGATCATGGCAAGGGTGACCCACAACAACACCAGCGGGGCGATGCGTTTCATGGGGATGAGGCTACTTGGCCGTTTTCTGCTGGGAACATGGAAAGTGGAACGACCGCCCGTGGCGGCCGGGCTCCGCGGTCTGCTTCGCCTCCCGCAGATTCCCTTGGCCTTGAAATCCATGGAGGCGCATCTCGCGCAGGGGTTTCCCGCACGCGGTCGGGTCTCCTGATCGATGTCGGCTCATCGACGCCTGGAGCAAACGGTGCCCCGGGGCCGGTTGGTTCCCGATGCCAGTCTTTCGGGTGTCGAGGGATGGATTCGCCGGAAGGTGTCGTAACCGGCAACCCGTTTGCCGCCCCGCTTCCATGCTGCGCGCTGGTCGAAGGGGCCTGCCGCTCAGGGCGTTCCTGGGGGACCCGGTTCGGGTCGCACGGTGAACGTTGCTCCCCGGTCTTCCGGCAGGGCCTCGACTCGAACCGTCCATGCCCGCAGGCCTGCCGGGAGGGTGTGCTCCGAGTGGGGGTGTCTCACGCTGGAGAATCCTCCGGTCGCGACACCCTGCCTGTTCTTTTCGGAGTATCGATCTTCGACCGGGTAGAATCCATCTCTGGGGGCGTTCACCGTCAGGGCCGAGATCCGGAGGGTCCGGTTGTAAGGACCGAAGAACACCAGCGGATCGCCAAAGCGGCGGGTGAATTCCGTCGGTTGGGTCACGTTCTCGATCTCGATGAATCCCAGCTCGCGGCAGATCTCCGGCGTGTACTCGAGTTCCCGTCGCGCCTCAGGCTGGATCTTGCCGGCCAGGTCCGTGATCTGCCGTGCCAGGGTTTCGGAGGCCGGGCGTGTCGCGCTCAGGGCGTGCGCCTTGAGCAGGTGGTGCCGTGCGTCATTGGTGCGGCGAAGGTCGAGGAGGTGACTCGCCAACCGCAGGCAGGCTCGGGGCGATGCGGATCCGGTGTGCATCAGTCGGTCCAGGAATCGTTGGCGCTGGTCCGCCTCGAACGACCTCTCGAACGGAATCAACGCCTCGAAATCCAACGGACTCCGGTCCAGGAGGAGCTCCAGCGCCCGGGCTCGTTCGGCCCGGCTCAGCGGCTTGAGGTGGTGCACGACGAACTCGAGGTGCTGCGGAACGGGGATGTCGGTGGAGATCGACGAGGCGTGCTGGGTTTTTCGGAAGATCGTCACCTTGGATTCCCCTTGCCGGGCTTCCAGTCGCGGGTGCGCCGCGCCGCCAAGATTCGTGAGTTCGATCGTCCATCCCGCCTGTTGCAGCGATTGAGCGAGGCCTTCGATGGTGGGAACCGGGTTGGTCGGGGTTTGGAAGGTCCAAAAGGTTTCGTTGTGGGTGAAGAGGCCGCAGTAGGAGGCGGCCCGGCGTGCGGACACGGTGCCCAGCCAGTCGAAGTCCGCCACCGGTTCATACGGCCCGAAGAACTCCGGTGGCAGCGATGGCAGGGGCGGGTGTTCCTCCGAAAGCTTGGCCAGTTTCCCGGTGATCGAATCCGCCAGCGAGTTGGCCATGTCCTGGGCCACCGGGTCGTAGCGATCGGTGCTGAGCCCCGTGAAGGTGCTTTCGGAATCGACCGTGGATCTCAAGTCGATGGTGACCCGGGGTGCGCCGCTGCCATCGTCGGTGTAGTGGCTGGTGTCCGACCAAGGTGCGCTGCTCAGCGAGGTGCTCACCACCGATCGGAAGGTCGACCTCAGCACGCCGCCTCCCTTCGCGCTCACCAAATCCACTCGCAGGAACAGGTCGGGAGCGCCGTCCCGGCTGGCGATCGTGAACGGTTCCTGCAGGCGCTCCACGGTCCCGATGAGGGGAGAGTTCGTCAGGCGTCGTTCCAGGTGGGTGACGAGTTTCCGGCAGAAGGGGTGGGGGTTGTCCGACAGCAGCACAATCCGTCCGTAACTGAAGGTCGCATGCTCCGGTGCCATCGATGAAACCCCGCTGGTTGCGGTGGAGCGCGTCTCGGTGGATCCGGCCTGCAGTCTTGGGAGGTTCCCCGAGCCCTGCGTGTTTTCGCTGACGAACCGGACGGTCAGGAAGGCGGCCGTCAGCAGTGTCAGCCCGAGGAGGGCAAGGGATCGGAAGCGTGGGATTTGCATCGGGTGCTTGGAGGCTGCGTGGCCGGCCGGCTGCGATCAGCGGTGCCGGTTTGCCGGGGAGTGATGTTGGAGAGGCGGCAACACCGGTCACCGGGTTCGGTCCATGGCGTTTCGAAACGGGGCGACTCAGGAACGGGCGATGGATGGGTCTGCGAAAGGGTCACTTGCCCCAGCGGGTGTTCTTGAGGAACTCGAGCAGGTCGGCCAGTTCCTGGCGGGTGATCTGTTCGTCGAGGCCGGCCGGCATGAGCGAGAGGGTGGCTGGAGTCACCGCGGTGATGTCGGCGCGGTCGATCTGCAGGGTCGAGCCGGGGCCGGTCACCAGCGCGATGCCCCGGGCGTCGTCGCGGCGCAGGATGCCGAGGCGCTCCTCGCCGTCGCGGGTGGTGACCGAGACGGGTTCGTAGCTGCGGACCAGGCTGGCGGAGGGTTCCACGATGGCCTCGAGCAGGTCGTCGGCCGAGCGCACGGTGCCGATCCGGGTGAGTTCGGGACCCACATCGCCACCCTGGTAGCCGAGGCGATGGCACTGGAGGCAGGCCGCCTTGGGGGAGTTGAAGACGGTCTGTCCGCGGCGGACATCCCCGGCGGGCAGTTCGGAGCGGATCTTCTCCAGGCGCTGCCGTCGTCCGGCCAGCCCGGTGTCGAGCGTCTCGAGGAACCGGTCGCCCCGGGCGCGGATTTCGGTCGGGTATCCCTTGAGGACCGCGCGCAGCGTCTCGGGTCGAACGGCCGTGCGGGCCTTGGATCGTCCCAGGGCCGCCAGCAGGGAGTCGCCGGTGCTGGCGCCGGGGCTGCGCTCGAAGGCGGGCAACACGCGGGTCAGTTCCAGGGGGCCGATCTCCGGCAGGGTGCGGGCGACCTGGTCGAGATGGTCCGGGGTCAGCGCCGCGCGGGCCAGGGCCTCGGCGGCCGCTCTTTGACGTTCGCGCAGGCCGGCGAGCAGCACGGCGAGGTCGGAGTCGTTGGGCTGCCAACCGGCGGGCAGCGCGGCGTAGGCCAACAGTCGCCGCGGCGTTTCCACGGCCGGATTCCGGGCGGTCTTCAGGAGGGCCTCGCGAAGGTCTGCCCGGCTGGCGAGCTCGCGGGCGGCTCGCAGCACGGCGGGCAGGATCTCCGGGGCCACGGCCGACGATGGGTTCTCGAGCAAGGTCACCAGCGCCTTGCTCCACGACTCTGGTGGGTTTTTCGGGGCGTGCTGTGCCATGGCGTCGAGGGCCCCGAGGCGGGTCGCCGCAGGTGCCTGGGTCGCGAGGGCCAGGTCGGCCACCAGCGCCTGAAGCGCGGGCGAGGACATCAGCCCGCCGAGCAGGGCGGCGAGGCCGTCGCGGCCTCCCGGGGCGGCGGTGCCGTCGAGCAGGCGTTGGCGCAGCGATCCGGCCAGGGCCTCGCCCCAGTCGGCATGGCGTTGGGCCACCCAGAGGGCCGCATCGCGGACCGGCGGCTGGTTCGCGAACAGGGCGGGTCCGACGTCCTCCGCGCGCAGCCCACCCATGGGCATCTGATCCAGGGCGTGCAAGGCCGCCGCGCGGACCCT
Organism: Candidatus Chromulinivoraceae bacterium; assembly: GCA_044359215.1. Classification (GTDB taxonomy): domain Bacteria; phylum Verrucomicrobiota; class Verrucomicrobiia; order Limisphaerales; family UBA9464; genus SXXZ01. Next base: position 12 of record JBIKMQ010000332.1, on the reverse strand, counting down.
GGGGTTCGAGTG
>JBIKMQ010000331.1:0-3836 GCA_044359215.1 Candidatus Chromulinivoraceae bacterium | reverse complement strand
TCATGACGGCCGAGGCGGCCAGGGCCGTGGGGCCAGCGGCCGATGCGTCGCCGGTCGCCCGGGCGGCGGCGGCCAGGCCGTAGCGGCGGAGCATCTCCGGGGACATCCCGGGCTTGCCGGGGGTCGGGACCGTGTGCCCTTCGGCTGTGGGCACCTGTTCCATCCGGGCCTTCTGGCGGGCCTCGGGTGGCGCGAAGCCGTGATCCCCGGAGGGCTCGAGCTGGGGATAGAGCGCCTGCTGCACCTGCCGCGTGACGAAGGGCACGAGGCCCAGCAGCAGGAGCCCGACGGCCAGTGCCTGGCCGACCGAGACCAGGCGCCTGCCCGTGCCCTGGGGCAACCGGGGCGCGAGGGCCAGGGGAACCAGCAGCGCCAGCCACGGATACCTCGGCGCGCCCGGCTCATGGTAGGCGAGCCCGAAGGCGGCGAAGGCCAGGATCGCCGTCGCCCAGCCCCGGAGGCGGAACACCGCCAGCGTGAAGACCAGCAGCAGGAAGAGGTCCAGCAGCGTCCAGGCCGTGAGCCAGTCGCCCTGGACCCAGTCCGCGCCGAAGAGGGCCAGCAGCCGCCATCCCGGCGGCAGGTGCAGGGTGACCCGGACCGACTCGGCGTCCGAACGCCACCCGGTCGCCGGCAGCGAGGCCGGGTTCCCGAGCCGCCCGGTGGCCTCGACCTCCACCGAGCGGGATCTCAGCTCCACGCCCGGCGCCCGCGTCACGGGATTGATGGTGATGAGCTGGCCCTCGCCCTGGCTGCTCACCGAGCCAAGTTCCTGACCTTCCGCCGCGTCCAGGCGCCACACCTGCTGCATCTGGCCCTCGAGGCGGTCCTGGAAGGTGAGCCCGCGGCCGTCCTCGTCCAGCCAGAGCGTCCGCTCGATGGCCAGGCCCGCCGGCTTCTGCGCGCCCATGCCGCGCAGCCGTTCGACCAGCCGCACCGGGGCCTTCGGATCCCAGCGGTGCACGGGCAGGTTCTTCCAGTCGGCCGGGAAGCGGTTCTGCGACGGGTCGATGGACGGCGGTCCGGTGAACTCGAGCACCCGGAACTCCGGCTTCGCCCGGAAGGCCACCAGTTGCTCCGGCACGGCCGGGCGCGTGCCCGGGGCGAAGCGGACCTCGGTGGGGTTGTCGTGGCGGAAGCTCTCCAGGCGGACCGTCCAGGTGCCCGCGCGCACCTGCGCCTTGGCCCGGCCCTCGGCGTCCACGCTCACGGGGATCGGCGACTTCACCGAGGCCAGTCTCCAGCCCTCGGGCAGCAGGTGGCCGAGGTCCTCCTCGCGGCTCCTGCCGGCGATCGTCAGCTCGACCTCCTGGCGCCACCACATCGGGATGCCGTCCTCGAGCAGGCTCGAGACCCTCACCTCCAGGAAGTTGCGCTCGGTCGTCTCGGCCGAGGCGTCCCGCCGCAGCCAGAGCTGTCCCTGCGCGTCCCACACGGGGTTGTCCACGGCCCGGCCATCCCGCACCAGCGACAGGATGCCGAGCGAGCCCGGGATCTTCAGGCCCTGAGGCAATTCGTTCCACCGGTACACGCCCTCGAGCCGGGCGTCCCCGGGCCCGACCCGGACCGACGGCGCTCCGTCGTGTTCCACCACCACCACCGGCCGGCCCGCCACGCGCACGTCCTGGGGCCAGGCGTCGGCTCCGCCGGGCAGGGGCACCCACGTCTCGTGGAACGCCGTGAGGAACAGCGTGAAGCGGCCGCCGGAGTTGGTCACCTGCAGCTCAAGGCGGCTCGGCCAGTGACAGCGATGGATCTTCGGGTCGGAGTACGGGGTCGGGCAGAAGCGGTGCGTGTCGTTCCAGGTCGCCCATGATTCCCAAGGCCTCAGGGCCGGCGGGATCGACCGCGACTCCTGGGCCGTGGCGGCGGCGGGTGCCGCCATGAGGAGCACCAGGGCGGACAGGAAGGCCAGGAGTGGGCCGCGGCGACGGCCGGTCCGGCGGGAAGGGGTGTTCATGGCGACGGGACTGTGACCTGAAGTTGCGTGGAACGTTCAATCGATAATCCGGGCAGGCGCATCGATGGAACCGATCCTGCGGTGCCCGGCCTCCGACGTCCTCCGGTTGACGGATGCCTCGAAGGGTGGCAGTAGCTCCTCAGTCGGTCGCCCAGACACCCGATCCCCAGCACGCTCCCGCCATGCCTGCGTCCAATCCCTCCCCCGCCCGGGAAATCCACGCCCCCGCTGCCGCCGATTCCATCGAATGGGGATTCCAGCGCATGGACGAGGACATCCGCTGGCTCTCTGGCGCGCTGGCCGAGGTGCTTGCGGCGCTGGGCGAGCCGGAGCTGGCCCGGTGGGTTCCCTGGCGCCCCGTGGCGCCGGGCGTCGCCGATGCCGGGGCCGAGCCGCCGCCGCGGCTGGGCCTGGCCCTGGCCCTGGCCTTCCAGTTGCTGAACACCGTCGAGGAGCGCGTCTCGGAGACCTTGCGCGACCGGCGCGAGCTCTCCGGGTCGCCCGAGGCCGAGCGCGGGCTGTGGTCCGACCAGCTGATGGAACTGGTGCGCGCCGGGGCCACCCCGGTATCCCTTCTTGAGGCGCTCCGGGCGGTCGAGGTGGAGCCGGTCTTCACGGCCCATCCGACGGAGGCCAAGCGTTCCTCGGTGCTCGAGCAGCACCGGCGCCTGATGCAGCTCCTCCAGGCCGCCTCCGACCCGGCGGCGCGACGCGGGCTCACCGACGAGCTCACGGCCCTCCTCGAGCGGCTGTGGAGGACCGGCGAGATCCTCCTCGAGAAACCGACCGTGGCCGACGAGCGACGCAATGTCCTCAACTACCTGCGCGACGTGCTGCCCGGGGTGCTGCCGGAGCTGGACCGCCGCCTGCGCCAGGCCTGGGAGCGTGCCGGCCTGGACCCGGGGGCGCTCCAGGCCGGGCCGTCCGTGCCATCGCTGCGGTTCGGCACCTGGGTGGGCGGCGACCGCGACGGCCACCCGGGGGTGACGGCCGAGGTGACCGCCGAGACGCTCGAGCGGCTCCGGGCCAATGCCCTGGTGGTCCTGCACCGCCAGCTGGGCGCGCTGGCCGAGCGGTTGCCCCTGTCCGAGTGGATCCAACCGGCCCCGGAGAGCCTGCGGGCCTTGCACCAGCGCACGTTGGACCTCCTGGGCGATGCCGCCCGGCCGCTCCTGAGGATGCACCCGGGTGAGCCCTGGCGGCAGACCGTCGAGCTCCTGGCGGCAAGGCTCCCCGTCGAGGTCCAGCCGGGTCAGCTGGCCCGGGTGTGTGACGAGCCGGGGCGCTACCGTGATCCTGCCGAGCTGGACGCCGACCTGAAGACCCTTCAAGCCACCCTGGTCGAGGCCGGGGCGTCGCGCCTGGCCGACCATGACGTGGGGCCGGTGCGCCGGGTGCTCGCGACGGTGGGCTTCCACCTCGCCCACCTGGACATCCGGCAGAATTCCGCCTTCCACGACCGGGCGCTGCGCCAGCTCCTCTGCGCGGCGGGCCTCGACGCCTCGCAATGGGAGGAGTGGACCGAGACCGAGCGCCTGCGGCTGCTGGAGCGGGAGATCCGCTCGCCGCGGCCCTTCCTGCACCCTTCGGCCTCGGCCGGCCCGGAGGCCGACTCCGTCCTGGCCACCTACCGGGTGCTGGCCGGACACCTGGCCACCCATGGCGTGGATGGGCTCGGGGCCCTCATCGTCAGCATGACCCGGCGGCTTTCCGACCTGTTGGCCGTCTATGTGCTCGCCCGCGAGGCGGGCCTGCTGCGGCTGTATCCCGAGGGCATGGTGTGCCTCCTGCCGGTGGTGCCGCTGCTCGAGACGGTCGAGGACCTGGAGCGTGGGCCGGAGATGCTCCGGGCCTTCCTCGAGTTCCCGGTGACCCG
>JBIKMQ010000330.1:0-3838 GCA_044359215.1 Candidatus Chromulinivoraceae bacterium | reverse complement strand
CTCGCCCGGTACATCCACCGGACCATGCCGGACGACCGGAAGGAGAAGACCCCGGAGGCCGAGGCGCGCGCGGTGGCGGAGTTCATCCACGGGGCCTTCTACTCGCCGCAGGCACGGGCGGCGCTGGCCTCCCCGGCACGGGTCGAGTTCGCCCGCCTGACCCAGCGCCGCCACCGGGAGTCGGTGGCCGACCTGCTGGGCGGCTTCGGCCCCCAGCGGCGGGCGACCAACGCCGGCGGGCTCCAGGCCGAGTACTTCCAGTCGAAGGGCATGAACAAGAAGGACCGGTCGGTGCTCCAGCGCCTCGACCCGGTCGTCCGCTTCGATTTCGGCACGAACCCGCCGGTTGCCGGCATCACCGCCGACCAGTTCTCCATCGCCTGGACGGGTTCGCTCCTGGCTCCCGACTCCGGCGAGTACCAGTTCCGCGTGACCACCCCGAACGGGGCCCGGCTCTACGTCAACACCGACCTCGCGGCGGGCGACTCCAACCGCCGCGACGACTCGGACGCCAAGCGCGAGGTGGCGCTGGTGGACCTTTGGGTCAGCTCCGGGGGGACCGAGCGGCAGGGTTCGGCCTCGCTGTACCTGCTCGGCGGGCGCAGCTACCCGCTCCGGCTGGATTGGTTCAAGTTCAAGGAGAAGACGGCGGCCGTGCGCCTCGAGTGGAAACCGCCGGGCGGCCCGTGGACGACGCTGCCGTCGTCGGTGCTCTCGCCCGAACCTTCCACCGCCACGCCGGTCCTCGGCACGGCCTTCCCTGCCGACGACGGCAGCCAGGGCTATGAGCGCGGCACGTCGGTCTCGCGGGAGTGGTGGACGAGCGTCACCCGAGCGGGTGCCGAGGCCGCCGAGCGGGTCGCCGCCCGCCTTCACCGCCTGGCGGGCATCCCGGCGGGGCGGACCAACCGCGTCGAGGTGGAACGGCAGGTGCGGGAGTTCTGTGCACAACTCGCCGCCCGCGCCTTCCGACGGCCGCTGGACGACGACCTCCGCCGGCGGTACGTCGACACGTGGTTCCAGCCGGGCATGGCCCTGGAGGACTCGGTCCAGCGTTCGGTGCTCGCCACGCTCACCTCCCCGCGCTTCCTCTACCCGGAGGCCACGGCGGGCACCGATGCGCATGGGACGGCCGCGCGGCTGGCGCTGGTGCTGTGGGATTCGCTGCCCGACGCGCCGCTCCGCCAGGCCGCCGACGCCGGCGGGCTCGACACCCCCGAGGCCGTGCGCGCCCAGGCCCGGCGCATGCTCGGGGATCCCAGGGCCCGGGCCAAGCTGCGGGGCTTCTTCGACCACTGGCTCGACGCCGGCGAGGCCAACGAGATCGCCAAGGACCCCAAGGCCTACCCCGGGTTCGACGCCGAGCTGGTGCAGGACCTGCGGACCTCGCTGAACCGCTTCGTGGACGCCGTGGTCTGGGAGGGAACCTCCGACTACCGACAGCTCCTGCTCAGCGATGAACTCCACCTCAACGCCTCGCTGCGCCGCTACTACGGGGTCGCCGCCTCGGTCACCAATGCGCCCGACGACGCCTTCGTGCCCGTGCGCTTCGACCCCCGGCAGCGGGCCGGGGTGCTCACCCATCCGTTCCTGCTCTCGGCTCACTCGTACTACCGATCCTCGTCACCCATCCACCGGGGCGTGTTCCTGACCCGCAAGGTGTTGGGGCGCTTCCTCAAGCCCCCGCCGATGGCCATCGAGTTCATGGACGACCGCTTCGACCCGTCGCTGACCATGCGCGAGAAGGTCACCCAGCTCACCGACAAGCCTGCCTGCATGGGTTGCCACCAGACCATCAACCCCTTGGGATTCAGCCTCGAACAGTTCGACGCGGCCGGACGGTTCCGCCTGGAGGACAACCGCAAACCCGTCGACGCCACCGCCGAATACCAGACGGCCGACGGGCGGACCCTGACGTTGCGGGGTCCGCGGGACGTCGCGCAGCACGCCGCCGAAAGCCCGGAGGCGCGACGGGGATTCGTCCGGCAACTCTTCCACCACGCGGTGCAGCAGGATCCCACCGCCTTCGGGCCCGACACCCTGGCCACGCTCGATGCCGGGTTCGCCGGGTCCGGCTGCAGCATCCGCGAACTGCTGGTGGACATCGCCGTGCGAACGGCCACCGTTCCACCAAAGCCCAGCCCCCGGAAATGACGACCGAAACCCCGAACCTCACCGCCCGCCGCCGGTTCCTGCGGGACCTCGGCGTGTCCTCCGCATTGCTGCCCTTCCTCGGCGGCCTGCCCTCGCTGCAGGCGGCCTCGCGACGGGGTCCGCAGCCCCGTGTCATCTTCGTCTTCAGCCCCAACGGCACCGTGCCGCCGGCGTTCTGGCCGGAGACATGGGGATTGGACTTCGAACTCAAACCGATCCTGGAACCGCTGGCCCCCTTCCGGAACCGCATGCTGGTGCTCAAGGGCCTGTGCAACCGCGTCCGCGGCGACGGAGACGGGCACATGCGGGGCATCGGCTGCCTGCTCACGGGCATCGAACTCCTGCCGGGCAACATCCAGGGCGGCTCCGACACGCCGGCCGGGTGGGCGAGCGGGCCGTCGATCGACCAAGCGCTCAAGGGCGTCCTGCAGGCACGCCCCGAGACGCGCACCCGGTTCGGGTCGCTCGAGCTGGGGGTGGGTGTGCCACATCGCGCCGATCCGTGGACGCGCTGGACCTATGCCGGTTCCAACCAACCGGTGGCGCCGCTCTCCGATCCCTACGAGGTCTTCGAGAAGCTCTACGGCCAGGTGAGGGACCGACAGAATCTCGGGAGCGTGCTCGACGGGGTTCGGTCCGACCTCCGGAAGGTGTCGGGCCGTCTCGGCCACGAGGAGCGGGCGCTGCTCGACCGCAACACGTCGCTGGTGCGGGAGATGGAGCGTGAGCTCGCCGAGGCCGGCCGACAGCGGCTCCGCGTGCCCGCGCCCGTGCTGGAGCCCGGCGTGGGCACCGAGAACGATTCGATCCCGCAGGTCTCCCGCATGCAGGCCGACCTGCTGGTCAACGCCTTCGCCAACGACCTGGCCAGGGTCGCCTCGCTGCAGTACACCAACTCGGTCGGCCAGGCCCGCATGCGCTGGCTGGGCATCGACGACGGGCACCATTCGCTCTCGCACGATCCCGACCTCAACGCCGGGTCCCAGGAGAAGCTCGTGAAGATCAACCGCTGGTTCGCCGGCGAGATCGCCGAACTGGCCCGCAAGCTGTCGGTCACCCCGGATCCGTCGGGCCAAGGTTCCCTCCTCGACCACACGACCATCCTCTGGACCAACGAACTGGGGAAGGGCAACAGCCACACCCACGAGAACATCCCGTTCGTGCTGGTCGGTGGAGGGCTCGGGTTCCGAATGGGCCGCTGCCTGCACCTCGAGAAGACCCCGCACAACCGGCTATGGCTCTCGATCGCGCGGTCCTTCGGCCAGGACCTCGCCACCTTCGGCAATCCGGCACTGTGCGCTGCCGGACCCCTGGACCTGGCCTGAGGCCCGGGGGGGGGGCGACGACCTGAAATCCGGGCCGCGTCGCGGCTCGCGGGCGCACTTGACCCGTTCTCAAGCCAATCTAGGATGCTACCCGCACCGCAGCGTCCGCCGGCCGGGCTTCCCATGGGTTGCCCGAAGGTCGTCGTCTGCGACGCCCGGTCACATCCATCTCCATCAATGAGCACTGCTGCCTCCCCGCAATCTTCGCCCAGGATCTCCAAAATCTCCGAGGCCGTCATCCGCATCGCCGGCAATTCCCAGGACGGCATCCAGGCCATCGGCGGCTTCCTCGCCCGCCTGGCCGGACGTTCCGAGCAGGAGGTCATGACCTTCATGACCATCCCGTCGACCATCTCCGG
>JBIKMQ010000329.1:0-3849 GCA_044359215.1 Candidatus Chromulinivoraceae bacterium | reverse complement strand
CCCGAGGGTGCGGCGCATCATGGACCTCAAGTGCCCCAGCAGCGGCGAGTCGGCGCGCAACCGATGGGAGAACATCCCCTACCTCCGGGCCACCGACGAGGTGAAGTTCGTCATCGGCACCCGTGAGGACTACGAGTGGGCCAAGGCGGTCATCCGCGACCAGCGGCTCGACCCGGTGTGCCCGATCCTCTTCTCATGGGTCGCACCCCTGTCGGAGTCCCAACGGGACAAGTCCCTCAAGCCCGTGCCCAAGGGCCTGACCCCGATCACCCGGAGGGAACTGGTCGAGGCGATGGTCGCCGACCGGGTCCCGGCGAGGTTCCAGCTCCAGATGCACAAGTTCATCTGGCCCGCCGACGAGCGGGGCGTGTGATGAGCGATCCCATCCCAGACCGCACGTCCGAGACCCTCGGGAGGCTGCAGCGGTACGAATCGCGCAACATCACCTTCCTCGACCCCGGGGCCGGTTGGCCCATCGTCTGGAAGCGTGCCCGTGGCTGCCGGGTGCAGGACGAGTCCGGCCGCTGGTACCTCGACCTGACCGCGGCCTTCGGGGTGGCGGCCGCGGGTCACGCCAATCCGGCGGTGGTGCGGGCCGGCCGCCGGCAGATGGGGGAACTGCTGCATGCCATGGGCGACGTGCATCCCCATGCCCTCAAGGCCCGTCTGGCGATGGAACTCAGCCGGCTCACCTTCGGCCGCTGGACCCGTCGGCGCGCCGGCCGCCCGGCGGGACCCGAGACCGGCAAGGTGATCTTCGGATGCTCGGGCTTCGAGGCGGTCGAGGCCGCATTGAAGACCGCGAGGCTGGCCACCGGAAGACCGGGCGTGATCGCCTTCCGGGGCGGCTATCATGGCGTCGGCTACGGGGCGCTGAACGCCACCGAGCGCGGCCACTTCCGCGATCCGTTCCGGGACCAGCTCCGGGAGTTCGGGCGCTTCGTCGACTTCCCCGGGGCCGGCCCGGACGATCCGTCGGGCCCGGCGACCGAGGCCTCCCTGGAGCGGGCCCTCGACGGGGCCGGGGCCCCGGGCGACATCGGCGCCATCATCGCCGAGCCCATGCAGGCCCGGGGCGGCATCCGCATCCCGCCGCCCTGGTTCCTGCCCTGCCTGCGCCGGTGGGCCGACCGGCACGGGGCGCTGTTGATCCTCGACGAGATCTACACGGGGTTCGGGCGCACCGGGGCCTGGTTCGCCTGCGAGCATTCGGGCGTGGTGCCCGACCTCGTCTGCCTCGGCAAGGCCCTGACGGGGGGATTCCCGCTGAGCGCCTGCGTCGGCCGGGCGGGGGTGATGGATGCCTGGCCCGAGGCCATGGGCGAGGCCATCCACACCAGCACCTACCTCGGCCACCCGGTGGGCTGTGCGATGGCCCTGGCCCAGATCGCCGAGCTGCGACGCCTGGATCTTCCCCGACGGGCGGCCCGGATGGGACGCCGGCTGGGAGACGCGCTGGAGGCGCTGCGACAACGCGTTCCCGACCGCGTGTCGCGGGTCTCGGTGGCGGGGCTCATGGGCGGCATCGCCTGGCGGCGACCCGAGGGAGGCCCGGACACCGCCTTGTCGGTCGGCCTCATGCAGGAGGCGTTGCGGCGCGGGGTCCTCCTGCTCCCGGAGGGCGAACACTCCGAGGTCACCGGTATCACGCCGCCCCTCACCCTGACCGAGGCACAACTCGAGCGTGCCTTCCGCGCGATCACCGAATCGGTCGAGCACCTCGTCCGTCCGACAGCCGTGTCCGCCCCGGTGCCCCGTGCCCGGATCCCCCGACAGCCCCCCTCGAAGAAACGACGCCGATGACCCTGAACGACATGCGATCCTTGCTGGAGTCGCGAGGCATCCAGCTGACCAAGTCGCTGGGGCAGAACTTCCTCCACGACGGCAACCAGTTGCGGCGGATCGTGACTGCCGCCGACGTCCAGCCCACCGACCGCGTCCTCGAGGTGGGTCCCGGCCTGGGTCCGCTGACGGAGCTGCTCCTGGCCCGGGCGGCCTCGGTGCTGGCCATCGAGAAGGATGCCCGGCTGGTGGCTGTGCTCCGGGAGCGCTTTGCCGGTGCCCTCTCCGGGGCGGGGCCGGGATCGCTTGAGCTGCTCGAGGCCGATGCCCTGCGTTGGGTGGAAGAAAACCGTCGCGACTGGAGCGGCTGGAAGCTCGTGGCCAATTTGCCCTATTCGGTGGCCTCACCGTTGATGGTCGAACTGGCCGAGGCCCCGATCCCTCCGGAACGGATGGTCGTCACCCTGCAGGCCGAGGTCGTGCACCGCATCGCGGCTCCCACCGACGGCGACGATTACGGCATCCTCACCCTGCTGTTGGGGCTTCGCTATCAGGTCCGGGAATGGTTCAACATCCGTCGTGGGTGTTTCCATCCGATCCCCGATGTGGACAGCGCCTGCATCAGCCTGGTGCGTCGGCCGTCGCCGCTCCTGGATGCCGCCGGATCGGATGTGTTCACCCGCCTGGTCAAGCGGGCCTTCTCCGAGCGGCGGAAGATGATGCTCAAGCTGCTGAAGACCCTCTGGCCGCTCGACGCCTTGCAGAGCGCGTTCCAGCAGGTTGGGGTTTCCCCGACCGAGCGGGCCGAAAAGGTCCCGCTGGAGGGGTTCGTGGCCCTGGCCCGGATCCTCGGCCCTGCGGGGCTTCAGGCGGGGCTCCACGGGAAACCGGGGAAGGGCGTGGGAATGTCCGATGAGGCTGTCGCAACGGGCGTTGGGTTCCGCGATGAATCTGGTGCTAAAGTTTCCCCGGGGGGTGACGATACCTGCCAGTTGAAGGGGAGTGGCTCCCCGTGTCAGAGATGAGAATCGAATCCTTTGGGAAGACGTTGGTGGTCAGCGGTATCGCCGTGCTGAATGCCGGCAATGCCGGGTCGTTTCGTGACAATGTCCGGGCGTCGGTCCAGCCCCATCATACCCGGATCGACATCGACATGTCCCTGATGCGGGCCATCGACAGCACGGGGTTGGGCGCGTTGGTCAGCATCCACCGGTTCATCACCTCCCGGCAGGGTCAGATTCGCCTGCTCAATCCGGTTCCGGTGGTCCAAAAGGTTCTCGAACTCACCCAACTGAACCGCAGTTTCGAAATCACCAAGGGCTGAACCTGCCGCAACGGATCCGACGGCGCATTCTGCCGGACGATGACCGATGGAACCGGTGGTCGGGATTGGACTGGCGGTGCACTCCGTGGGGACCGTGCCTCGTTCAAGGCCGAGAATCGGTGTTGTTCGGGCGAGGATTGACGGGGGGAACCGTGTGACGAGGCAGACGTCGGGGGGCGACCGTGGGGACCTGAACTGGTTTCTTGATGCTCGGCGTGAGGTGCCAGCCCGAGGCTGGACGGGATTTTACCGACGGAATCTTATCGATGGGTTCTTATCGATGGGTTTTTACCGATTCGTACGGGTCATTTCGGATTGGGCAGGCCCGTGCGGCCGAATCCGCCGAAGGAGGCGTGGGCTGGCAAGCTGGCCCTCAACGGTTCGGCCCCCACCGGTTCACTTGTCGTCGAGGGTGATCTGACCACCCGCCTCGATGTTGCGGATTTTGCTCGGAGTGGTCGCCGTGGGCCGGGCTGCATCGGTGCAGTTGCCGATGTTGTAGGTCTCACCCATCACGGAGCTGGGAAATTTGCCGCCCTGGAAGTACGGAGCCAGTTCGTCGGGAGACGGCTCGGCGGTGTCGGGTTTGCGGTTCTCGTTCTGCCAGGTGGTCTTGGCCAGTTCGATGGCCTTCAGATTGGCCAGGATCGCGTTGTATTTCCCCGTTTCCATGAACTTCTTCACGTTGGGCACCGCGATCATCGTCAACAGGCCCACGATCATGACGGCGATCATGACCTCGA
>JBIKMQ010000328.1:0-3855 GCA_044359215.1 Candidatus Chromulinivoraceae bacterium | reverse complement strand
GGATGGTGGCGCGGAAGGTCGCCACCTTGTCCTGGTAGCGGACCATCACCGCGAACTCGCCCGGCTGGTTGAAGATCTTGAGCAGGCCGTTGGCGTCGGCCGAGGCCATGTCCTTGTCGTTGGGCTCGAAGAGGCAGCTGCGGGTGACATCCTCGGCGGAGCCGTCGCTGTAGTGGGCGGTGACCACGAGCTGTTGGCCGGCTTCAAGGGCCAGGGTGCGGGCGGAGGGGAAGACCTCGAGACGTTGGACCGTGGGCGCGTTGGTGCGGCCCACCGGCATGCCCTGCCCGATCCAGCGGACGAGGCGGCGGTAGTCGTCGGAGCCGATCTCCAGACGCTTGCCGCCCCCATGCGGGGTCTCGGCAGTGCCCTTGGTGACCAGCAGGCTGCGCGGCGGGTCGGCCGGGAAGAGACGCCGGCCGCGGGCCTCGCGGACCAGGTGCTCGTAGTCCTCGTCGGGCTCGAAGCCGAGCAGCGAGAGGCGGAAGCCGTTCTGGCCGGCTGCCTTGCCGTGGCAGCCGCCGCCATTGCAGCCGTTCTTGGTGAAGATCGGCACGATCTGGTGGGCGAAGTGGAGCGGAGCCGGCTGGTCGGCACGCACGACCTGGACCGGCAGGGTCGCCGAGGCGGAGCCGTCGCGGGTCCGGGCCGTGATGACGGCCGAACCGTCGGCCACCGGCAGCACGCGGCCCGTGGGGTCGATGCGCACGATGCCCTGCGGCTCGGCACTCCACGACACCTCGCGGGTGACATCACGGCGGCCATCGGCCGTGGCCAGGAGCTGCTGCCGGGCATCCTGCGAGTCGAGCACCAGCCCGGAGGCCCCGGCGCGGAACTGCACCTCCAGGGTACCGGCCACGAGCCGGTCGGCGACGGCCACGAGGCCGGCGCAAAGGATGGCCCTCAGGGCGACGAGGCGGGGCGATTTCATGGAATTCAGGTTGGCCGGCATGGCAGATTCTCCGGTCAGCCCACCAACTCCTTCATGGGCTGGCATCCCTCGGGGACCAGGAACTGGGGCCGGCCCGTCAGGTCGGGCAGCGTGGTCTTGTTCACGTCGATGCCGAGGTTCTGGTAGAGCGTGGCGAAGACCTCGCCGAACTGGACGGGCCGCTCGCTGGGCTCGCCGCCCAGCCGGTCGGTGGCACCGATCACTTGGCCGACCTTCATGCCGCCGCCGGCCAGCAGCGCGCAGTTCGCCCGCGGCCAATGGTCGCGGCCGCCATCCTTGTTGATGGTGGGCGAGCGGCCGAACTCGCCCCAGGCGATGACGCTCACGTCGTTCTGGAGGCCCCGGTCGTGCAGGTCGGCGATCAGGGCGCTCAGGGCCTGGTCGAGCATGGGCAGGTCGTTGCGGGCGTTGCCGAAGTTGTTGCCGTGGTAGTCCCAGAACCCGTAGGCGACCGTCACGAAGCGGGCACCAGCCTCGACGAGTCGCCGGGCCACGAGGAACTGTTCGTTGAGCATGGGCGCCGCATCGCCATGCACCTTGGCGTCGCCCTTGCCATACCGGTCGCGGACCGCCGCCGGCTCTTTGTCGACACTCAAGGCCTCCAGCAACCGGCTGGAGGTGAGCATTCCGAAGGCCTGCTGGTTGAAGCCGTCGACCCCCTCCATGAGCCCGCTGGCATCGGCCTCTCGACGGAACTTGTCGAAGGCTCCCAGGAGCGCCCGCCGGTCGGCCAACCGGTCGGTGGTGATGCCGTTGAGCACCATGTCGGACTTGGCGTCGGACGCCGGCCGGAAGGCGTCATGCGAGACTCCGGCGTAGCCCGCGTTGGCCGCGTTGTAGGGCCGGTGCTGCATCCGGGGCTCCAGGCCCACGAAGGCCGGCACGGCACCCACCGCAGGCCCCATCACCCTGGACACCGTGGCCCCGAAGGTCGGCCATCCCCCGGGGGGTTGACCCGCCTTCCGCCGGCCGGTCTGGCACATGAAGTCGGAATGGTCGTCGATCGCGTCGCTGATCGACCGGATCACCGCGTAGCGATGGGCCTGCCTGGCCAGCAGGGGAAGGTGCTCGCACACCTGGAACCCCGGGACGGTGGTCGGGATGGGCCGGAACTCGCCGCGGATCTCGGCCGGGGCGTCCATCTTGAGGTCGAAGGTGTCCTGGTGCGGCGGCCCACCCGGCAGATACACCATGATGACGGCCTTGTGGTTGGACCGGAGTCCGGAGGCGGACTCGGCGCGCAACAACTGGGGCAGCGTCAGGCCGCCCAGTCCGAGCCCTCCGATGCGGAGGAAGCTCCGCCTGGAGAGGCCATCACAAAAGCGGCTGGAAGGTCCGGCGACGGTCAGCATGGGGATTGAGACGGTGCCGCAGCACCTGCGTGTTCAATGGAACGTCCGGCGATTGGGGAACGTCCGGGAATTTCCGGTTGGGGCCGGTGGCCCACCGGGCAAGGGTGGCTTTCGCAGGGGATCATCCGACCAGTTCCTTCATGGGTTGAACCCCGGGTTCGACCAGGAATTGGGGCCTCCCGGTCAGGTCGGGCACGGTGACCTTGTTCACGTCAATGCCCATCGCATGGTAGAGCGTGGCATGGACCTCGCCGAAGGTGGTGGGGCGTGAATCGGCCTCGCCTCCCAGCCGGTCGGTGGAGCCGATGACCTGTCCGTGACGGAGGCCGCCACCGGCGAGCAGGGCGAAATTGACCCTCGGCCAGTGGTCGCGGCCGCCGTCCTTGTTGATGGTGGGCGTCCGTCCAAACTCGCCGGCGACCAGCACCGAGACGTCGCGGTCGAGACCGCGCTCGTGCAGGTCGGTGATCAGGGCGCTGAGCCCCTGGTCGAGCAGGGGCAGGTCCTGGCGCAGGGCCCCAAAATTGTCGCCATGATGATCCCAGCGGCTGAAGGCCAACGTCACACACCGCGCCCCAGCCTCGACGAGACGCCGGGCCATGAGGAAATGCTCCATCAGCTTGGGCGCGCCGTCGTCGCGGTTCTTCGGATCGCCCTTGCCGTAGCGGGCGACCACCGCGGGGTCCTCGTTCTCCAGGTCGAGGGCCGTCATGAGCTTGCTGGAAGTGAGGATGCCGAAGGCCTGCCGGGTGTAGGCATCCGCCCCGGCGACCTGACCGCTGGCATCGACCTCGCGGCGGAACCCGTCGAGCGCGCCGAGCAGGGCTCGCCGGTCGGCCAACCGGTCGAGGGTGATCCCGTTGAGCACCATGTCGTCCTTGCCCCCGCCCTTGTGGATCTCGAACGGGGCGTGCGCCGCGCCGAGGAATCCCGCGACCCCGTTGTCGGACCACGGCACATGACCCATCTTCGGCGCCAGCCCGAGGTAGGCCGGGATGGCCGGATCGGCCGAGCCCTGAAGCTTCGACAGCAGGGCTCCCATCGCCGGCCAACCGCCCGGGGGCTGGTTGCGGTTCAGGTGCCCGGTGTAGGTCTGGAACGACTCGTGCCGGTCCTCCATGCCGACCATCGAGCGGATGACCGTGCAGCGGTCCATGATCTTCGCCATCCGGGGCAGATGCTCGCAGATCTGCAGTCCCGGGACCGAGGTCGGGATGGGCCGGAACTCGCCACGGATCTCGGCCGGTGCGTCCAGCTTGAGGTCGAACATGTCCTGGTGGCTCGGGCCACCGGGCAGGAAGATGAGGATGACGGCCTTGTGCGAGCGACCCGCCGACCGCAGGCCCGCCGTCGACTCGGCTCGCAGCAGCGAGGAGAGCCCGATGCCCCCCATCCCCAGGGCACCGATGCGCAGGAATCCCCGCCGCGAAATGCCGTCGCAGTAGCCGCAGGACTCGGATTTCGGACCCAGGATGGTAAGCACCGGAGTGAGGGGATTTTCTGCCTCACACAGCACTTCAAAAC
This sequence comes from Candidatus Chromulinivoraceae bacterium, assembly GCA_044359215.1. Taxonomy (GTDB): domain Bacteria; phylum Verrucomicrobiota; class Verrucomicrobiia; order Limisphaerales; family UBA9464; genus SXXZ01. The sequence goes on along the minus strand of JBIKMQ010000328.1, from coordinate 27 downwards.
ACCCCGGGTGTCAACCCCGAACGCCCC
>JBIKMQ010000008.1:0-13599 GCA_044359215.1 Candidatus Chromulinivoraceae bacterium | reverse complement strand
GCCCTTCGAGCCCGAGGGACACCTGGCCTTCGTCCTGGCGGGCCGGGGCAAGGGGCAGGCCCGCGCGGTGGTCCGGGGATCCTCCCAGGAGATCGAGGTGGATCGCCCCTGGGACGTGACCCTCGACGAAAGCTCGCTGATCGGGATCAACCACAGCCTGCGCCAGTGGCTGATGGTCGGGAACCACATCGCCGACGGGGATTCGATGCAGATGTACGGGCTGAACCACGAGGTGGTGTTCGCCGAGAACCGGCTCGAGCGCGTGGGAGGCAGCTCGGAGGCGGCCCTTCGATTCCTGGCCTTCCAGCACACCAGCGACGGGCCCGAGGCGGCCGAGCCGTCCTTCTTCTCGCAGATGCTGGGCAACCGCCTCGTGGCCCACCGCATGGATCTGCGCCGGTTCGAGTCCGGCACCGCCGCCATGGAGCTGAGCGGGGGCGATGTCGATTCGCTGGGCCAGGCCGAGACCCCCTGCCTGATGAATGCCGCCGTGCTCCGGGGCAACCACATCCAGGGCGGCAAGATCCTGGTCTCGGTGGGCTCGCAGCGCCCCTTCCGGGCCGAGGACCTGCTGATCGAGGACAGCCGGATCGACGAGTCGCCGGTCGGGATCGAGATCGGTGCGCGAACCGCCGGGGTGATGCTGCGCCGCAACACCCTGGCGGCCGTGGTGGAACCCTTGGCCGGTGAGGGCATCGCCGGGGCCTGGAGGGAGCCCGGCGCCAGGTCGCGCCACTGGCTTGGTTCGCTGGAGGGCGTGGTCCGCCGCCTGGACGCCGGGGCGTGGCCGGCCATCGTCGCCGACCTGCCCCGCGAACACCGTCCCGACCCGGGGACCGACCCGGACTCCCAGCGGGTGGCCCTGCAGCGGGCGGCGGCGGCGAAGGTCACGCGGACGCTCGCGCCGCCCCACCATCCGGACCTTGCCCGCGTGCTGTGGGGTGCGCGGGTCGAGGTGCGCGCCGACCCCGCGATGGAGTCGCTGCTCGACTCGGGCTCCGGGGGCGAGGCGGCGCTGCGCGTGCAGGTGCACCCCGGCGGGCCCGACGTGCCGGACTGCCGGGTGGAGGTCGACTGGCCCCGCGGCTGGACGGCCCTCCCGGTCGACGGTCCCACCCCGGGCGACCGGGGTGCGGCCCTCCGGCTGCCCGTCCGCCTGCCTCCGGGCGCCCTCGGATCGTTCAGCTTCCCGGCCCGCGTGACGCTCCGGGTCGGCAACTCGCCGGTGTCCTGGCAGGAGACCGTGTCGGTGGGCAGCGGCTCGGTGGGCGACTGGCGCGTGCTGGGGCCGATGCCCGCCGACGTCCTGACCCGGGCCGCGACGCGGCTCCAACCGACCCGTGCCGGGACCTGGCGCCTCGACGAACCGGTCGACCTCGGCCCGGACGGTCCCTGGACCTGGCGATCCGTGCCGAGGACCCACCGACTCGACCCCTCGGGCCTCCCGGGCGGCATCGCGGCCACCCCGGACGGGATCGTGGGAGCCTTCATGCTCGCCTCCTTCGTGGCCGGTCAGGATCTCTGGGCGGAGTTGACCGCCGCCACCGGCGCCCCGGGCGGGGGCCTGGAGATCCAGGTGCACCTCGATGGCCGGGAACTGTGGGACCTGCGCCTTGGCCGCGAGACCTGGTCGCCGAAGCGCCTCCCCCTCAAGGTCTCCCAGGGGCGACACTGGCTCCTGGTCACCGGCCGAGCCCGCCGGACGGCCCCGGACATCTCCCTTTCCATCCGGGAACTCGGCGTGCCGACCGGAGGCCGCATCCACCCCGTGCCCGTGGGCCCCGCCCCACCGCCCTGAAGCCCGCACGGGCCACCGTGGCGCTTAGCCGCAGCAGTGCGCCCTCCCCGAACTGCTGGCGGATGCGGGCCAAATCGGTCGAGAAGAGGCCTTCCCGGCGCAGGATCTCGCCAACGGGTTTGTCGGTGGACTGCGCCTCCAGATAGATCTGGGATTTCTTCTCGGCGCTGGGGAAGCGGCGTTTCTTCGGGCCCGATTCGGGCGTGCCGGATGGATGGTCGTTGGTCATGTCGTGGGTGGGTGTTGTGACCGCAGCGCGGGTGTTGCGACCACGCAAATCACCGGCACCACCGAGCGGACCACCTTTACCGACGGCCAAGGGCGCAGCACAGGCTCGGCGACGACCTTCCGCGATGCGTGGGGTCACACCACGGGAACCGCGACCACCCATCCCACGGGTTCTGGGAACGAAAGGACCACGTTCACGGACGGCAAAGGGCGCAGCGCGGGTTCAGCAACCACCCAGACCAGCGGAAACACGGAGCGCACAACCCTTCGGGATGCGGCCCGGGCAGGACCACGGGGACCGCCACCAAAGGTCGCTGATCGAACCGTGGCTGATAGGGTGAGGGATCGAACCGGTGCGCCTGACGTATGACTCCGGAGCCGGACGAAGAAATACTTGTGCTGACTAAACATCCTTGCACGTAACGGGGTGGCCACCGGAAGTTGATGGGAGATGAAGCCTCGTCTTCTGTCGTTCGGTTGGATGCTGGCTGCCTTGATTGCCAGCCCAACGTGGGGCCAGACCATCGTTCCCAACCCACGGTCAGGTGCGGTGCCGTGGACCAAAACCGAGACGACGATGGCGGACGGGGTGTCGCTTTGGATGGGTCACCACACCGATCCCTCCTCCGGTCCTTTTGGCAGTTGCGATCTCTGCCTCGATCGGGAACACAGCCAGGGCGAGGTGTCGGATTGGCTGATTCGCCGGGCATTCCCGGAAATCGCGTCAGACAAGTCCCGATCACCCTGAGCCCTTCGCTGTCCTTCACCTCCGGCCTTGAAGATTCGCCATGGACGACCAAATTCCACGCCGTGAACTGGCTTGCGACCATGCAGTCGTGGCAGGCGCTCCCGTCGGAACAGCGCCGGGCGCAGGCATGGGCACAGGTGCCGGCGAGCGTGGCCGCGAGCATGGCCTTCGAGGGCGAACCGGTGAGCCGGGAACGCCTGGAGGAACTCCACCGGACCGCAACACCCGCTTCGTCGAGACCCGCCGTGGAATCCTCAGCTACGCAGAACTAGCCCCGCTGCTGGGCGAGCGGGTGCTCGCCTGCGAGGAAGCCATCGTCACCGGCGCCTTCGGAGGGCAACCGCTGGACGAACACCTACTGCTGGAGTTCCACCGCAGCATCTCCGGCGACCTGGTTCCCGACTGGGCCGGCCGCTGGCGCACGGTCGAGGTGCAGGTCGGCAACCTGCGTCCGCCGCCTGCTCATCGCGTTCCGCAACGTCTACGGGACTATGCGGCCGACCTCGCCGCCCGCTGGGGCGAGGTGTCCCCAGTCGCCGGGCCACTGGCCTTGGAAACCCTAGCCTTTGCCGAGGGACGACTCCTCACGATCCATCCGTTCGTGGACTTCAACGGCCGCGTGACCCGGCTCTGGTTGCGGGAGATCCTGCATCGCGCCCGATTGCCGCAGGTTGAGCTGACCGCCACCGGGCACACGGACCGGAACAAATACTTCGCCGCACTGGAAGCGGCCGACCGGCTGGACTGGCAGCCCCTGAGCGCGATCTGGCAACGTCGTTTCGAGCAACTACCACCACCGGCAACCTCCCCATGACCTACGACCAGTTCTTCCAGCAAGCCACGGAGAAGCCCTTTCCTCACGGCTATCAATGCCGCCTCGCGTGCGGTCCTGATGCCCGGCCTGAACAACCGGAGTCGCTGGCAGGTGGAACCACATGCCAGTCACAATTGATCTCCATTCCGACTGGCTTGGGGAAAACCGCGGCCGTGGTCCTCGCCTGGCTGTGGAACCGAGTCCACTTGAAGTCGGAGCAATGGCCTCGTCGCCTTGTCTATTGCCTGCCGATGCGGACGCTGGTGGAGCAGACGCACGATGAAGCAGAAAAATGGCTCGGCAATTTGCTGTGGGATGGAAAAGGAACGCACGAAGGCAAAGTCGGCCTCCACATCCTCATGGGTGGCGAAGACTCGGGCGATTGGGACATCCACCCCGAACGCGAAGCCATTCTCATTGGCACGCAAGACATGCTCCTCAGCCGCGCTCTCAACCGTGGCTACGGCATGGCCCGCGCCCGCTGGCCCATGCCCTTTGGCCTTCTGAACAACGACACCCTCTGGGTGATCGACGAGACCCAGCTCATGGGTGCGGGACTAGCGACGTCCGCGCAACTGCAGGCATTCAGAACCAAAGGAACCAACACTCACACTTGGTGGATGAGCGCCACGCTTCAAACGTCGTGGCTCGAAACGCCCGACACATCGGGAATGCTCGCGACCTTGCCCGAGCCCATCACGACCTCGGCCCCCACCGGCATTTCCAAACCGCTCACTCTCGCGCCCACCACCGACGAAAAAGGTATCGCCGCGCTCATTGCAGCTAATCCTCTATCCGGCCTCACGTTGGTCATCCTGAATACCGTCAAGCGCGCCCGTTCGGTTTATGAGGCGCTGACGAAGAACAAGGCCTTCACCACAGCCACCGAAATTCATCTCGTCCACTCCCGTTTCCGCCCCGCCGAACGTGAGGCATGGCGCTCGCAGTTCCTGAGTCGCAACGCCAGCAGGGATCAACCCCGGGTCATCATCGCCACCCAGGTGGTCGAGGCCGGCGTGGATATCTCCGCCGACACTCTCGTAACCGAGCTCGCACCTTGGACCAGCCTAGTGCAGCGCTTCGGACGCGCCGCCCGATACGGCGGCACGGCCAAGGTGATTGTCGTGGATATCGCCGACGAGAAAATCGCCGCGCCCTACGACTTCGGCGAGCTTGAAGCTGCTCGCGGCGAGCTGCTGCAGCTCACGGACGTGTCCATCGAGAAGCTCGTCGCCCACGAACAATCACTGACGCGGGAAAGTCGCGCCGCTTTGTATCCATATTCTCCCGACTTCCTGCTTCTGCCCCACGAAGTGGGCGACCTATTCGACACCACTCCGGACCTCAGCGGTGCCGACCTGGATATTTCCCGCTACATCCGTTCCGGCGCGGAAGCCGATTGCCAGATCGCGTGGACCGCCGAACCACCCGCGCCCGAATTCGTCCCGCAGAGAAAGGAACTTTGCTCCGCGCCCATCGGCGACGCGAAGAAGTTCGTCGAGACGCGTAAACATGGCGTCTGGCGCTGGGACTACCTCGACGGTGAATGGATACCGGCCGGCAAGGACGACATTCATCCCGGTGCCACTCTGGTCGCCCTAGCTTCGGTCGGTGGATACTCCGAGAGAACCGGTTTCGACCTCGCCTCCAAGAAGACTGTCCCGGTCGTGCCCATGCTTCCCGCCCCTCAAGTGGAGATCGCGGATTCCCGACAGGATTCCGAGGCTCTCTCGGTCGGCGGCTCTCCCCAGACCATCAAAGAGCACAGCGATCAGGTCCTCGCCGAGCTTCGAAAAATCGGCCTCGAACTCTCGCCCGTGCTCGAACACGCCGCGCTTTGGCACGATCTCGGAAAGGCACATCCGGCGTTTCAGTCACTCATCAAGGACAATCCCGACCAAGATCTCGCCAAGGCTCCTTCCGGACGCTGGCTCAGGAAATACCTAGCGTCGGAGAGCGACCCCCGCCCAGGCTTTCGTCACGAACTTGCCTCCGCTCTGGCGTTGCTTGCCCTCCGCGACTCGCTCCCCGCGCGTTTTTCCAACGAGGACTTTGATTTGTTGCTCTACCTCGTCGCCGCCCACCACGGCAAGGTCCGCGCCCGCCTTGCTGCCGCTCCCGCAGACCAGGATCACCCCGTCACCAAATCCGGAGAGCGCATGCCCATTCGCGGCGTGATGGACAAGGATCGCGTGCCCGGCGCGCCGCTCGGCCTGCCCGACGCGATCCTCTCACTCGATCCCGCCAGCGTCGGCTTCTCGCCGAAGACCGGTGCGAGCTGGACCGAGCGCGTGCTCGGCCTCCTGCAAAAGTTCGGGCCCTTCCGCCTCGCCTACCTAGAAACCCTTTTGCGCGCCGCCGACTGCCGCGCCTCCCGATCCCAATGAGCACATTGAACGACATTCCTCTGAGCGGTTGCTCGCCGACCCCGCTCGCCTCCTACCTGAAGGCGCTTGGTGTGTTCCGACTCGTTTCCGAGCAAGCCGATCCGTCAGCTCGCGGTTTCTGGCGAAACGAGGCGTTTGCCCTCTCGACCACGCTCACCCGCGAGCAGCTCGCCGACTTTTTCCTCACCCGCTACGAACCCACGCCGCTGATTGATCCCTGGAACGGCGGCTCCGGCTTCTTGAAAAACGACAAGGCCGCAGGTTTCCTGAAAGAGTTCGAGCAGTCGCCCTCGCCGCGTCTCGCCCGCTACCAAGCCGGCGCAAAGGCCGCCCGCGATCTTTGCGACGAGCTGAATCAGGCCAAACAAGCAGAGGTGGTCATCAAAAATGAACCCAAGTCGCTGCCGCCCGAACAACGCGATGCCCTGCGCAAGGATCCGGCCTACAAAGCCCGCCTCGCCGAGGTTCAGCGCAAATTCAAGCGCCTGAAGGAGGCGTTCATTCCCGAATGCCGCCTAAAGTGGCGCGGCCCCCATCTTGAATGGCTCGAGGCGGCGGTCATCTTGGACAGCGACCTATCTCCGCGTTATCCCTCTCTACTCGGATCCGGCGGCAACGACGGCAACCTCGATTTCACCGACAACTTTCGCCAGCGCTTACTCGATCTGTTCGACATCACGCAGCCAGAGGCTTCGCCGCTCGCCAACACCGCCGCCTTACTTGAGCACGCGCTTCACGGCACCGCCGTCATCGGCACCGACGCCCATAGCATCGGCCAATACATGCCCGGTGCCGCCGGCGGGGCCAACAGCTCCAGCGGCCTTGCGGGCCGAGCCAACGTCAATCCTTGGGACTTCGTGTTGTTCATGGAGGGCTCGGTTTTGTTCTCAGCCGCCGCATCGCGTCGATTGGGCTCCACCGGTGCCTCAGCTGCTTCCGCGCCCTTCGCCATTCGGGCCAACGCGATCGGTCATGCCTCCGTTTCCCCAAAGGAAAAATCCGCTCGCGGCGAGCAATGGCTGCCTCTCTGGGAACGGGCCGCGACCTTGCGCGAAATCCGCGCCTTGCTTTCCGAAGGTCGCGCGCAACTCGGCCGCAACGCCGTCCGCGAAACGGTGGACATGGCGCGCGCCATCGCCCGGCTCGGCGTCGCCCGTGGCATCAGCGCGTTCGAACGCTACGGCTACATCGAGCGCAACGGCCAATCCACGTTCGCCGTGCCGCTCGGCCGGTGGAAAGTCGCCGCCCAGCCTCACCAAGACCTGCTATCGGACATCGATATCTTTCGTTATCGCGTGTCTCGAGAAGCCGCTGGCGAACGCGCCAGCGCCTCGCTTGCGACCGTGGCCCGGCGCTTGAACGACGCCGTCCTTGCCGTCGCTGCCGACGGCTCGTCGCCCGCTCGCTGGCAAAGCGTTCTCGTCGCGCTCTCCGATGCCGACGCTCTCGCCGCCGCATTACCCCCCTCCAAGAATAAGTTCGGCATCGTCCCAAAACTGCGCGGTGCCTGGCTCACCGCCGCGGACGACGGCTCCGCCGAGTTCCGCCTCGCGGCGGCGTTCGCCTCGCAGGAGCGCGTCCGCCGACATTTCCTTCCGCTGAACAAATTCGACAACCAGCTCGACGAAAAAGGTGGCGTGAGCGTGGTCTGCGCGGGGCGCGATTTCATCGCCGACGCCATCGCGCTGATCGAACGCCGTCTGGTCGAGTCGGCGAAAGACGCCTCGCGTTCCATTGGACAAGCCGCCGGCGTTTTCGCTTCGCTCGCTGACGTTGCCCTGTTCCTTCGCGGCGCGCTGGACAGCGACCGCATCCTGTCGTTGGTGCGGGCGCTCATGGCGGTCGATTACAAGGACAAGCCACGCCTGGCCATCCCGCCCTCGGATGAGCTGTCCGACGATACATTCGCCCTGTTCCGCTTCTGCCTCTCACCCCGTCATTGGCGAGCGGACATTCCAGTCCGTGCGGACATTTTCCGCCGCCTGGCTTCCGGGGATATCGTGACCGCATCGCGGCTTGCCGCAGAGCACCTTCGTTCCCACGGCCACCGCCCCCCGCTTTCGCTCGCGGCCGGCGAAGCGCGCCACATCGCCGCCGCTCTGGCGTTCCCGCTTTCACTTAGATCCCGCGATACCCTTTCGCGCTCCTTCATTTCCACCGTCAGCAACCAATAAAGACAACCCGACTCATGAGCATCCCGTATGACGTCCTGAAAAACGCCCACCGCGTTCTGTTCAACATCCCGCTTCGCCCCATCCAAGGCGAACGCTTCCAACCCACCGGCTTCCCCTCGCTGGGTGCCGCGACCTACCAGACCCGTAACGGCCGCTCTGTGTTGGTCGAGTCCGCGCAGTCGATGGCCAACCGCCTCGAAACGGTCATCTGGGACGCAGCTTCGCAGGCCCCCGTGGCCGCCGCCGCCGGGCTCTCCTACATCCGCGTTGAGCGCAAAGGCGGGTTTCTCACTTCGTCCATCCTTGAGTCCCACCGCATCAACTCGCCCTACCTGCTCGAAAGCAAAAGGGACAAAACGTTTTTCAACGAACTCAAAGCGGCACTCGGCGGACTGGAGGAAGGCCCGATCAATCGCCGCCTCCTCGCGCAAACCCTGTTCAGGTATGACGCCAACGCCCTTATCCACGGCGTGTTTCTCGCCAAAAAGGATCTCGCCGGCGGACGCCTCCGCATCGCCCGCGCTCTCTCCGCCTTCATCGAGGCCGACGGCATCGAGGTCGCCGCATCCGGCGGCGTGAAGAACGACCACGTAAACCCGCAGGGCGACACCAAGACCGGCTTCGGCAACGTCCCGTTCTCCCGTGACGAATACACCGCACGGACCATCACGCTCTACGTCAACCTGGACCTCGATCAAATCCGCGGCTACGGCCTCGACGACAACGCCACGCGCCTCCTCATCGTGCTCGCGCTCTACAAGGTGCGCGCGCTGCTCTCCGGCGCCCTGCGCCTGCGCACCGCCTGCGACTTGGAACCGGCCACGTTGGACGTCACCGCCGAGCGCCCCGACGGCTTTGCGCTCCCTTCACTCGCCACGCTCGAAACCGAACTGAAGGCGGCCATCGTCGCCAACCAGACCGCCCTCAAACAGACCACCGTCAAATACGAGGACGAGTTGACCAAGGGGAAGAGCGAAGGCGACGACACCGACCAGCAGGCCGACGAGTCCGACGCGCAATAACCGGAGCCTCCCCATGCCCACGCTTTCCGTCCGCTTCATCGGCGGGCATTACCACGCGACGCCTTGGGACAAGGCCCAAAACGAAGGCGCGGTCGAATGGCCACCTTCGCCTTGGCGGCTCTTGCGGGCGCTCATTGCCACCGGCTACGCCAAGCTTCCCGACTGGCAGGAAGGAGTTCCGCCCCCGGTCGCCCGCTCTCTCATCGAGCGGCTCGCTTCGGTGTTGCCCGCCTACAAATTGCCGCCGACCACAGGCGCTCACACCCGACACTACATGCCCACCGACGCGAAGCCGACGCTCGTGCTCGATGCCCGTGCCGTGGTCCACCCCGACCATCAGCCGCTGCTCGTGTATTGGCCGGTTGATCTGCCATCGGAAGAGCACGCGCTCTTCTCCGCGCTCGCCGTGCGCCTCGGCTACCTCGGTCGGGCAGAATCGTGGACCGAATGCGAAGCCGTCTCGTCACCCGCCATCTGCCCCGACTTCTCCGACGGCTGGACGGTGCCGCATGATACCGACGAGCCCCCCCCGCCCCATTGTGATCAACTCACGCTCATCGCACCGGCCTCCTCACCCACCTACGCCGCGTGGCTTAATACGCTTCCGAAACCGAAGAGCGCGAAGGCCAACATTTCCGCGCCAGCACCGACTCTCTTTGACGCGCTTCACGTCGAGACGTCGTGGTTGCAGAAAAACGGTTGGTCAGCCCCGCCCGGTTCGCGCCTCGTCATCTATGACCGGCCTGCGGCCAACGCGATCACCGTCGCTCCGCCGCCCAAGAGAGCGCCGCAGTCGCGCGAAACCGTGATGTTCGCGCTCCTCGCCCTTTCATCCTCCGCCCGCAGCCGCTCGCCCATGCCGCTACGCGAGCGTACACTGCCGCAGGCCGAACTTCTGCATCGCGCCATCGCGTCCAATGTCGGCGCACTAGCGGATTCGCCCGACGCGGTCGCTGAACTGATCGGCCTGGATGCCTCGGGCAAGCCCATCACCGGGCACCGCCACGCGCACATTTTCCCGCTTACGCTGCTGGCTGCGGACAATCACCTCGACCACATCCTCATCTGGGCTCCCGGTGGTCTCTCCGGCGCCTCGCAGGATGTTCTGCGTTCGCTGCGAAAAACCTACATGAAAGGAGGCGCCGGCGATGTGAAGGTTCGTTTCGCAGGAGGCGGATCGCTTGATGAATTCAGAAAGATTCCTGCCCTCCGACATGTCTTGGGTGAAGGCAAAGTATGGCAATCAATCACGCCACTCGTGCTTCCTCGGCATAGAAAGAAAAGCGGACGAAATACAATCGAAGGGCAAATCAGAGAGGAACTGACCAACCGCGGATTCCCCGCGCCGGAAACCATCGACATATTAAACAAAGAAAGCGTGGCCTTTCGCCACTTTGTCCGATCGCGACGCACTGGCAAATGTCCGCCGGAGAATTTTGGTTACGCCATTCGCTTGACCCTCCCTGCTTTTGTTTCCGGCCCATTAGCCATTGGCTATGGTTCTCACTTCGGCCTTGGCCTGTTCGTCCCCGCCTGAATCGCTGTTCATCTGTGATTCCCCCTCCTTCCAAGGACATGGATTGGCTCATCGCCTGGCAGGCGGCTGAGCGTGAGCCGGTATTTTTCTCCGACGAGCCGCACGTTTGGCGGATGCTCGCCGCGGCGTGGCAGCGCGGCACGGTCGAGTTCACCTATTGGGGCGGGTCCACGCCCGGCCTGCCTCGCCGCGTGACCCCGGAGGTCGTGTTCACCGCGGCCGGCAGCACCGGAATCTATGTCGAGGGTTATTGTCAGCTGCGGGCGGAGCGCCGGTTCTTCCGTCTCGACCGCGTCGAGTGGCCGGACAACTGAGCGGCGCGGCCACCAGTCGTTCATCCGTGTCCATCCGCCTTCATCCGTGTTCGATCGCTGATCCGGCCTCCGCAGTTTTGGGGAGGAAGCCCGGCTTGTTTCGCGGACCGCATCCGGGCTATAACGACCGTATGCCTGAAGAAGCTCACGCAACGTCCGGCGGCGAAACCCTCTTGAACCGCGCTACCACTCCGCCCGCCCAAGATGTCCCGTCCTCGGTGAGCTGCCTCGCTACTTCAAATCGGACAGAGGCCAAAGGAGAGGGGCAGAAAACCTCCGCGGACAGTGGCCCCGGTCATCCGGTTTTCGAGAAGACCTTGGCCATTCTGCGCGGCGATCCGGTCGCTCCGGCTAAGCCAGCGTCACCGCCTAAGCCGCCTGACCCGATTCCGGCGCGCATGCTCAACGAGTTCGTGTATTGCGCCCGCCTGTTCTACTACGAACACGTAGAGGGAGTGTTCGTGGAAAGTGCGGACACTGTGCGGGGCGCGTCCATCCATCAGCGCGTGGATTCCGGCAAGGGCGACATGCCCCCAGCGGCCAGCAAGACCGCAGCAGGACCGGAACTCGAAGCTCAAGCCTCCGGACTCGAGACTGACGTGATCCACTCCCGCAGCGTGACGCTGGGCTCGGAACGCCTGGGTGTGATCGCGAAGCTCGATCTGGTGGAGGTGCGTGGCACGTTGTCCGGCGCCGGCCAGGGCGACCTGTTCACCGCACGCGAGGTCGTGCCGGTGGATTACAAGGCCGGCGCACCGCGCGAGGGCTGCGAGATGAACGAATTATGGCCCACCGACCAGATGCAGCTCGGCCTGCAAATCCTGCTGCTGCGGGAGAACGGCTACGAATGCAAGGAAGGCGTGATCTACTACCGCGCCACGAAGCAACGCGTGCGATTCATCCTGACAAATGAGCGGGAAGACTGGGTGCGCTCCCAGATCGAGCTCGCCCGTCAGACCATGACCGGGCCGATGCCTCCACCCCTGGTCGCCTCGCCCAAATGCAAGCGCTGTTCCCTCGCGCCTGTCTGCCTGCCAGATGAAACGGTGATGCTCGCGCGCCGCGAAATCGACCCGTTGCCCGGTCGGGAGGGCGGCCTTTTGAGTCCTCCGGATGAGCCGGTCGTATCCGCTCCTCCGTCCGAACCGCCTCGCCGACTCATGGCCGCCCGCGACGACAAACGGGCGCTTTACCTCAACAGCCCCGGCCTCCGCGTTGGTCGCAAGGACGAGACGCTGACGGTGAAGGACAAAGATACGCTGATCGAGGAAGTGCGGTTGAACGACGTGTCGCATGTCGCCCTGTTCGGCAACATCCAGCTCACCACCCAGGCCATCCAGGGATTGTGCGCCGCGGAGATTCCCGTGACTTATTTCTCGGGCGGCGGCTGGTTCTACGGCCTCACGCACGGGCACGGTCTCAAGAACGTCTTCCTCCGCATCGAGCAGTTCCGCCTTGCTCGGGACGAGGCCTTTGCACTGCGGTTGGCCCGGTCTTTCGTGAACGGCAAGATCCGGAACCACCGGACGTTGCTGATGCGAAATCATGTCGAAGTCACTGCCACAACCTTGAACCGACTGCGACAGGCTGCTCGGGATGCTTTGGCGGCCGAATCGCTGGATCAACTCCTCGGCATCGAGGGCGCGGCAGCGGCGGCCTACTTTGAGCACTTCGGGGGCATGTTGAAGGTAGTCGACCCGTTGGACGATGAAATCCCAGGCGCGGAGATGGCCGCCGATCTGGCAGAAAAAAGGCAACTCACCTTCAACTTCTCGACACGGAACCGCCGACCGCCAACCGACCCAGTCAATGCGTTGCTCTCCCTGGCCTATAGCGTCCTTTCCAAGGATTGCACCATTGCCGCCGCCGCCGTGGGATTCGATCCCTATGTTGGTTTCTACCATCAACCACGCTTCGGCCGACCGGCCCTTGCATTGGACCTGATGGAGGAATTTCGCCCGTTGATCGCCGAAAGCGCGGTGCTGACCGCCATCAACAACCGAATGATCACCCCGGACGATTTTGTTGCGGCCGGGAATGCGGTCAACCTGACCCCGGCTGGCCGAAAGAAGTTCTTCCTCGCCTATGAGCAGCGAATGACCGGTCTGCTGACTCATCCGATTTTTGACTACAAGGTTAGCTATAGGCGCGCACTGGAACTTCAGGCACGCATTCTCGCCAAGACCCTGACCGGTGAGATTCCGGAATACCTGCCTCTCACCACCCGTTGACCGATGCGCACAAGCTACCTTGTCTGCTACGACATCGCAGACCCCAAACGGCTACGGCAGGTTTTCAAGACCTGTAAGAACTATGGTGACCACCTGCAGTTTTCCATCTTTGAGTGTGACCTGAGCGCCACCGAAAAAGTGCGACTCGAGACTGCCCTCAAAGACATCATCGACCACACCAACGACCAGGTGATGTTCGTCAGGCTGGGGCCAACGGAAGGGAGGGGAGGGCGCGTCATCACTGCCCTGGGCGTCCCGTACGTGACGATGGATTCGCCCTGCTTTGTTTTTTGAGCCGCCAACCAAGGCTGCCGGCTCAAGTTCTTTGACATCCATCGGTGATTCG
>JBIKMQ010000327.1:0-3876 GCA_044359215.1 Candidatus Chromulinivoraceae bacterium | reverse complement strand
GCGCTTCTGGGATCCCTGGCTGCGTCTCAAGTACGGCCGACATCTTGATGCACACTATGGGTCCATCACGACAAGGGTCAAACCCGGGTCACGGCGCCATCCCTTTCCAGGATCCCCGTGCCACCGACCGCCTCCGGCGCCCACGGTGCGATCCTCCCGATGGCCGGGATCATTCCGGCAGGACGATCCGGACCCGGAATTTGGGATTGCCCCGCCACCGACAAAGGCGTTCAACAGCGGGAATGTCCGCCTACGACCAGTTCGTCTCCGTGGCCCGCGACCAGTTCGACCGCGTGGCCCAGACCCAGCGCACCGCCATCACCACCGCCGGCGATTGGCTGGCCGACACACTGGCGGGCCAGGGATTCCTTTACGCCTTCGGCACCGGGCATTCGCACATGGTGGCCGAGGAGATCTTCTACCGCGCCGGCCACCTCGCCCGGGCCGTGCCCATCCTCGAGGAGACCCTGATGATGCACCTCAATGCGATCGAGGCCACCTACCTCGAGCGGGAACAGGGACGGGCCAAGACGATCCTCGACCAGTACCCGGTCGCCGCCGGCGACCTGCTGGTCGTCGCCTCGAACGGCGGGCGCAACGCGGTGCCGATCGAGATGGTGCTGGAGGGCAAGGCCCGGGGACTGAAGACCGTGGCCATCACCAACCTGGACCAGACGCGCCGCTGGCCCTCGCGCCATCCCTCGGGAAAGCGCCTGGCCGACGTGGCCGACCTGGTGATCGACAACTGCGGGGTGGACGGTGACGCGGCCATGGGCATCGAGGGATTCCCGCACCGCATCGGGCCGCCATCGACCATCACGGGCATCCTCATCATCAACCTGATCGTGGTGCACGCCATCGAGCAACTCGTACGCCGCGGGGTGGAGCCCGAGATCTACATCAGCAGCAACACCCAGGGAGACGACCACAACGACCGGTTGTTGAAGAAGTACAAGGGGCACATCCGTCATCTCTGAGCGACCCGCACCCTGCCGATCGAGCCCACCAGAACCACCAGGACCGACCATGAACCCGATCCGACTCCTCACCCTCTCCTGCGCCCTTTCGCTCGGCCTCCGGGCCGCCAGCGACACCGACTGGCCGCAGTGGCGGGGCCCGCACCACGACGGCTCGACCCGCATGTCCGGGCTGCCCGCCACCCTCGGACCGTCGACGCTTCGGTGGAGCACTCCCCTGCCCGGCAAGGCCGGATCGACCCCGGTGGTCAGCGGCGACCGGATCTTCCTCACCTCGCCCGACGAGCAGAAGAACCTGGTGCTCTTCTGCCTCGACCGGGTCTCCGGCAAGGTGCTGTGGAGCCGGGTGGCCGGGGTGGGTGACAAGGAGGTTGGACGCAACAACACCTGTGCTCCCTCACCCGTCACCGACGGCAAGCGGGTGTACGCCCTCTTCGGCACCGGCGACTTCGCGGCCTTCGACCTCGATGGCAAGCCGCTCTGGTCCCGCAACCTCGGCAAGGATTTCGGCAGCCTCGGCCTGATGTGGGTCTACGGGGCCAGCCCACTGCTGCTCGAGGACCGGCTCTACATCCCGGTGCTCCAGCGCAAGGAGGTGCCTCCCGACTACCCCCGCTTCGACGGCAAGCCCCAGCGGGACTCGTTCATCCTCTGCGTGGACGCGAAGAGCGGGAAGGACCTGTGGAAGGCCTTGCGGGCAACCGATTCGACCAAGGAGAGCAGCGAATCCTACGCCACGCCGGTGCCCTTCCGGGGACCGAACGGGACCGAACTCATCATCGTCGGGGGCGACCACGTGAGCGGCCACCGCCTGAAGGATGGCTCCGAGATCTGGCGCGCCCGGCTCTATGAGAAGCGCGACGACTGGTACCGCATCGTCACCTCGCCGGTGATCGCCGGCGGACACATCCTCGCCTCGGGCCCGAAGGGCCAACCCGTGGTGGCCTTCAAGCCCGGGGCCAAGGGCGACGCGACCACGACCCACCGTGCCTGGGACTTCCGCGAGGCCCCCACCGACTGGAGCACGCCCTGCGTGCTCGATGGCCGTCTCTACGTGCTCGACGGCCAGAAGCGCATCCTCACCAAGCTGGACCCCGCCGACGGCCGGTCGATCTGGTCGGGCAAGATCCCGGGCAGCGGCCCCATCTGGGGATCGCTCTCTGGAGCCGACGGCAAGCTGTACGTGCACGACGAGGCGGGTACGGTCTTCGCGCTCTCCGCCGGCGACGCCTTCGAGGTGCTCTCGAGCCACACCTTCGCCGGTGAGGCCCCGTGCAAAGGCAGCGTGGCCCTCGCCCACCGGCGCCTCTTCGTGCGGACCGCCAAGGCCCTGCATTGCTTCGGGCAACCCTGACGTCACAACCCGTGCCCTCGCCCACCCCCCTGCCAGGGGCCGCCCCGACCGTCCGGGTTCTGTTCAGTCCGGACGAGTATGAGGCCATCGACGCCGGGGCCTTGGCCGGGGTCACCTGCGTGGTGTTCGACGTCCTGCGGGCCACCTCGACCATGCTGGAGGCCCTCGCCAACGGCGCCACCGGCATCCGACCGGCCCGGGAGATCGCCGAGGCCCTTGCCCTGAAGGTCAATCATCCCGGGGCTCTGCTGGCGGGCGAACGGGATGGCCTGCGAATCCGGGCCGACCGCACGGGCGGGGTCGACTTCGACCTCGGCAACTCGCCTCGGGAATTCACCCGGGAGCGGGTGGCGGGCCGCGAGATCATCATGACCACCACCAACGGGACCCGGGCCCTCGAGGCCTGCCGCGGGGCCAAGGCCGTGCACATCGCCTCGTTCGGCAACCTGTCGGCGCTGGCACGTCACCTGGCCTCCCGCACCGGGGCCGACGCCGCCGAGGCCATCTGGCTGGTCTGCGCCGGAACCCTCGAAAACGCCTCCTTCGAGGACACCCTCGGAGCCGGCGCGCTGGTGGACCGTCTGACGGCCTCGGAGGCCGGACCCATGTCCTGGACGATGGACGACTCGGCCCAGATCGCGAGGGAAGTCTACCGGGCCCATCGGCACCGACTCGTCGAGGCCGCCGCCCTCGCCCGCAATGGACGACGCCTGCTCTCGCAACCGGAACTGGCCGGCGACGTGCCGGTATGCCTTGAGGAGGACCGCAACCCCAGGGTGGTCCGGCGGGATGCCGACGGAGTGCTGCGGACCGTAGCTTGATCGGCGGGGCTCAGGGGTCGGCCCGAGGTCGCCCTCCGGCGGCCTGCCGAAGACGGCCAGCGGACCCGTCCCTCAGAACGCCGGGGGCGTCTGCGGGGTCAGCTTGTTGCGCGACACCTCGACCTTCACGAAGTGCAGGATGACCGGCGCGAGGATCATCCCGGGAATTCCCATGAGCTTCTCGCCGATCACCAACCCCAGCAGCGTGAGCCACATGGGGTTGCGGATGCGGTCGCCGATGATCTTGGAGTTGAGGAAGTACTCGCCCTTGTGCAGCACCACCAGGAACACCAGGGCCGCCAGCGCCATGTTGGGGCTGATGGTCAGGCCGATGCCCACGATGAGCGTGTTGCTGAGCAGGTTGCCCAGGATGGGCAGCATGCCGAAGAGGAAGGTCAGCCCGATGACGACGGTGACGAAGGGGTAGTCGTTCCAGATCAGGAAGGCGGAGGTGAACGTGGTGTTGATGGCGGAGATGAGCATCTGGGCCCCCATCACCTTCGAGAAGCTGTCGTAGAGGCCCCGGAAGCGCTCGGCGATCTCGCGGCCCACCGCGGTGTAGAGGTTGTCGTCACCCGCCTCGGGCTCGGCGCCGAAGTCGAGCTTGAGGCTCAGGAAGAGGCTGATGGCGACCACGAGGCCGATGAGCAGCGAGACGGTCTCGACGGCGACGATCCGGGCGTATTGACCCAGGTTGGCCAGCTTGGTCTTCACCATCTCGAGG
>JBIKMQ010000325.1:0-3899 GCA_044359215.1 Candidatus Chromulinivoraceae bacterium | reverse complement strand
CGACGCCTCCGACGCTGCGCCTCCTCACTGGGCCGCTGGCACCAGCGCTCCGGCCCCAAAAGAACTCCACGATGGTTTGAAAGAACCGCCCTGGTCCAAGCGAATGCTGGATCAAGGAGATGAGGATCGACTTCGACAGTGCCTGGAAGGACGCCCTGGAAACGTACTTCGCGCCGTTCCTGATGGTGGCCGCCCCGGAGCTGGCACCGCTGATGGGCGATCACGAGGCGCCCGTGTTCCTCGAGCAGGAGTTACAGGAACTGGCCCGCGCGTTGGGCGACGAGCCACACCCCGAAAACACGGACGAGTCTGTGGCGGCAGCCGCCGAGACCAGGCTGGGGGCCGGGCCAGGGGCAGAACCGGGGAACGGACAACAGGCGGAGCAGGCGGAACAGGCGGAACAGGCGGATGAGCCCTGGGAGCAACCCAAAGCCATCGAAACACCCGCCGCAGCCACGGGACCGGAGGTGCGCCGTGGGGCCCACTCAGCACAGCATCTCGGCACGGCAACACCCCCACCCCGGCGCCGTGTGGACAAGTTGGTTCGGCTATCGGTGGCCCGTGGGCGGGAATCACAGGTGCCCGACATCGGCAGACCCACGCCCGGTCCGCGGCCCGGCCACTGGCTGCTTCACGTGGAGGTGCAGGTCCAGCGCAATCCGCACCTGGCCAGTCGGTTGCTCGATTACCACTACTTGATCGCCCGCCGGCACCGCTGCTGGGTGGCAACCCTCGTCGTGCTCGCCGACTTGAGCCCCTCGTGGCGGCCAGGCGGCTTCTCAAGCGATACGCCGCCCCTCGGGCTTCACTTCGGCTTCCGCACCCTCAAGCTCATCGACCTGGAGCCCGAGCTCGAATCGCCCAAGTTCGCCGGCCACCCAGTCGCAATGGTCGTCCGGACCCACCTCGCCACGCTGCGCCTGCGGCACGACCCAGAACGCCTCTATGCCGAGCGTTGGCGCCTGACCCGGCGGCTCTACGACGAGGGCTTTGCCCGGCCGGATGTCCTGACGCTGTACCGGTTGATCGATCGGTTGATGATCCTGCCGCGCCCCCTTATGGTCCGTTTCAGACAAGAACTCTTCGCCTTGGAGAAAGACAAAAATATGCCCTACGTCGACACCATCTCCCGCATGTGCCGTGAGGAAGGACTCATGGAAGGTCGCCAAGAGGGTCGCCAGGAGGGCGCACTGATTCGCGCCCGCGAAGCGATCATCGAGGCCTTGGAGATCCGCTTTGGCGAGGTCCCCTTCACCCTGCGCGAGCGGATCATCGCCCTCGACGACCTTGCCACCTTGAAGGCGCAACATCGCCGCGCCATCACGATTCCCAACCTGGACGAGTTCTGATTGCCACCGAAGTCTCCGACCCAAAGGTTCATGCACCACCGCCCCGAGTGGCGCGGAAGGGCGGCTGAGGTGGACTGTCCTTATGGTCGTCTTCTGCAAATCCATGGATTCCCGGGCCGGTTTCTGGTTGGCTCGCGGCACGTGAATTCGCAGAAAGCTTATGCCGCCGCAGGCGTGGACATCGACCTGGGCAATTCCCTCAAGAGCACCCTCCCGGCCCTGTTGGCCTCAACGCACCGTAAAGAGGTGCTCGGAAAGGTGGGCGGGTTCGGCGGATTGTTCGCGCTCGACCTCAAGAAGCACCGTCAACCCGTCTTGGTCAGTTCGGTGGATGGGGTGGGCACGAAGCTGAAACTGGCCTTCGCGATGGATCGGCACGACACCATCGGCGAAGACCTTGTCAACCACTGCGTGAACGACATCGCGGTGCTGGGCGCCGAACCGCTGTTCTTCCTCGATTATCTGGGTACCGGCGCGCTCAAGCCGCACGTGTTCACCGAAATCATCAAGGGCTTTGCACGCGGGTGCGCTGCCAATCGCTGCGCGCTGGTCGGCGGCGAGACGGCCCAGATGCCGGGCTTCTACCAACCGGGCGAGTACGACGTGAGTGGGACGATCGTGGGCGTGGTGGAGAAGTCGCGGATGCTGGTGGGGCAAAAAACCGTGAAGGCTGGCGACCTGATCCTTGGCATCGGCTCCAGCGGGTTGCACACCAATGGCTATTCGCTCGGGCGCAAGATCTTCTTCGAGACGCTGGGCCTGAAACCCAAGAGCAAGGTGGCCGAGTTGGGCGGAACGATCGGCGACGCTCTGCTGGCGGTGCACGTGTCGTATGGGCCGCTGATCCAGGGATTGCTCAAGAAGTTCAATCCGGCAGGCAAGTCAGGTGCGCCCTCGCGGCCGGGGGCCATCAAGGCGCTGGCGCACATCACCGGCGGCGGGTTCGTCGACAACATCCCGCGCGTGCTGCCGGCCAAATGCGACGCCGTGGTGCTCAAGGGCTCGTGGGAAATGCCCCCGATCTTCCAGATCCTCCGCGACCGCGGCGGGGTGGACGAGGCCGAGCTGTACCAGGTGTTCAACATGGGCATCGGCATGACCGTGGTGGTGGATGCCGACCGGGCCGACGATGTGCTGCGGGCCATCCGGGCGGCGAAGCATCCGGCGTGGATCATCGGGCAGATCACCAAGGGCACGGGCATTTGCAGGGTGGATTGAGGCTTCAGGTGGGGTGATCGGGCTCGAGTGCCCCCAACGTCGGGGCTTTCGTTCGATGGCACCGAGGCGACGAAGACCGCCAGCGGATCGCCCAAACGCCAAGTGGGTTCACCATTTGCACCCCTCCGCGATTCCGACCTACAGTGGCCCCTGCTCGATGACAACGGCGACTTCCCCATTTTTCCGGCGACTCCTGGTGGTGTCCACGGCCTTGGCCTTTGGCGGCATGTTGGCGTCGCTGGGCGTGGCAGGTCGCGATGCCAACGGGCTGAGATTCTCGTTCCACTGGTCGGTGCCGGTGCTCTTCGCGGCAGGCGCCGGCGCCGCGGTGGCGTTCTGGCAACTCATCTTTCGCTTTGATTCAGGCGGCAGCGATCATCTGCGCGGCCGACTCAAGCTGGCGGCCGGGGTGTTGCTTCTGGTGGCGGTGGGCTGCTTTCTGTTCCCGCTCAGACTGGTAAGCCCCGACAAACGGCTCGAGGTGATCTTCGGCATGGGCTTTGCGGTGGTCGTGCTTTCGGGCATGGGATGGCTGATCTACCAGACCATCCGCTGGGTGGAAGACGCGAGCCGGGCCGAAGAGGAACGCTCCGAGGACCGCTGAACCAAGTTTGGCCGGAAGCGGTGTTCCCTCGAAGGCAGGCATTCCCAACGCCCGCATGGGATCGCCGTGGATGTGCGGTCGATCTCCCCGGATCGACAGGTTGTCAGAAAGAAAAAAGCGGTGGCGTGACAAAAGCCCCACGAATCAACGGCGAGGGCCACCGTCTGGATGGCTCTGTTCCAACCAGAGGGCGGCAAACTGCTCGAGTTCTTGAAGGGCGCGATGCGGGTCGGTGGTCAGCGGCTTGGAAAACCGCAGGAATTGTTTGCGGGCATTCTGGGTGAATGGCTGCTCAATGAGGCACCGCAGACTTTCCCATCGGTTGATTGCATAAGTCCACGATTGCTTGGCATAGGTTGAAATGGTGGCCGACTCCTTCGAGAGATCCGGGGACGGACTGAAGCGATAGGTCTCCCACCGACCATCCAAGCACGCGGCCCACAAGGTGATTTCCGGGGTCGGCAATTCGGGATGCTGCAGCACCCGGCATTGGAAGGGAATCGATCGACCCGCCAGGTGCAGGGCAAGGTGGTCCGGTTCGCCCGCGCGAATCGTGCGGAACCCGACCCCGACCCAACAAATCTCCGGAGTATGCCCGAAAACGTCGCCGCCCGTCCCCTGCCCCGGCTGCCAGGCGGCGCTGAACACCGACACACGGTTGGAGCGGGCATCGAAGAAGTGGCCATTGAGGAGGTTGGTGGTGGCGAGAGTCTCCGAGACGGTCGCAC
>JBIKMQ010000324.1:0-3901 GCA_044359215.1 Candidatus Chromulinivoraceae bacterium | reverse complement strand
GTCTCGATCCCGACACCACGGGCCGCCGAACCTTCGATCGCGCGCCCCACGGAACGGTCGTCCGGTCCCATTCCGATCCCTCCGCCATCGGCGATGGCCCACGCGGTTCCTCCGGTGCCCGCAGCGCACCCGGCCCCGATCAGCGCACCCCCCGCTCCGTTCCCGACGGCGACCGGCACCCTTCCTGTCGCCCTGCTGCAGCGGCCCTTGCGGATCATCGGCGTCGTGGGCCGCCTCTATGTGCTGCTCGAGTCGGAGCGCGGACTCGTGCTGCTCGACCAGCACGCCGCCCACGAGCGCATCCTCTTCGAGCAGATGCTGCAACGGCTCGAGTCGGGCCATCAGGCGGCCTCGCAGCGGCTGCTCTTGCCCGAGACCGTCGAACTCTCGGTGCGTGACGCCGACTTCGTGCGGAACAACCTAGAGACCCTCACACGGATGGGCATCGGCCTGAGCGAGTTCGGCGACCGCACCTTCCTCCTCGATGCGCTCCCGCCGATGGTGAAATCCAACCACCCGAAACGGTTCACCCTCGACCTCATCGATGCGCTGAAGTCCGCGGGCTCCGGCGTGAACCTGATGCGCCTGGGCGAGGACGTGATCGCCAAGACGGTGTGCCGCCATGCGGTGAAGGCCAACGACCCGCTCTCGGGCCGCGAACTCGACCAGCTCCTCGTCGATCTCAAGAAGTGCTCCATGCCCTACACCTGCCCGCATGGACGCCCCACGATGATCGAGATGGGATGGCGCGACCTGGAGAAGCGGTTCGGGCGGACCGGTTGAGGAAGACCGCCGCGCCGGGCGACGGAGATCGTCCCGTCAAGCCCATCGGGAGCTCTGGCGACTTGGCGGCGTTCCCCGGGTGGTCAACACTGGCCGGACCATGAACCCGCTGCGCCTCTCCCCCACCGGCCTCCTCCTGGCCGGGGCCCTCGCCGGAACCCTGTCCGCGGCCGACTGGCCCTCCTGGCGCGGTCCCCGGCAGGACAACAGCTCGCCCGAGACGCGGTTCCCGGAGCGCTGGAGCAAGACCGAGCATGTCCGCTGGCGCACCGAGTTGCCCGAGGCCGGCAACTCCTCGCCCATCGTCAGCGGCAACACGGTGTTCGTGACCCAGGCCCTGCAGGATGGCAGGCGGCGCACGCTCATGGCCTTCGAGCGGAAGACCGGCAAACTGCGCTGGCAACAGGGGGTCGGCTACGACGAGGCCGATCCCCGGCACAAGACCAACCCGCACTGCGCGGCCTCGCCCGTCACCGACGGCACGTGCGTGGTGGCCAGCTTTGGATCGGCCGGCATCGTGGCCTACGACTTCGCGGGCAAGACCCTCTGGAAAGCCGACCTGGGCAAGCAGCGCCACGAGTGGGGCCAGGGTTCCAGTCCGGTAATCGATGGCGACCGGGTGATCGTCTACCACGGCCCCGGCGAGTTCTCCGCCCTCTACTCGCTGGACAAGAAGACCGGCCAAGTCCAGTGGAAGGTCGCCCTCAAGGAACAGCACCCGGCCGAGCGTTTCGACGGATTCGCCGGGAAGAACGACGGGGCCCTGGGTACCTTCAGCACCCCGCTGGTGATCCGGGCGAAGGGACGCGACGAGATTGTCCTGCCCGTGGCCAACAAGGTCCGCGCCTTCGCCCCGGCCGACGGTCGCGAGCTCTGGACCACCGACGGCATCAACCCGCTGGTTTACAGCTCCACCACCTTCGGCGAAGGGACCCTGCTGAGCATGGGCGGGTTCTTCGGCGGCGTGGTGGCCATCGCGCCGGGCGGCGAGGGCGACCGGACCGGCCAGCGGCTCTTCCACGAGCAGCGCATGAAGAAGCACACCATCGGTTCGCCCATCATCCATGAAGGCCATGCCTACGTGAGCGTCACCGACGGGTTCCTGCAGTGCTACCGGATGTCCGACGGCAAGATGGTCTTCGAGGAACGCCTCCCGGCGTCGGGTGGGGCCAGCGCCACCTGGGCCACCGGCGTCCGGGTCGGCGACCGGATCTACGTCGTCAACCAGTCGGGCGACACCCTGGTGGTCAAGGCCGCGCCGAAGTACGAGCTGATCGCCTCCAACCCGCTCGGGGAACTCTCCAACTCCACCCCGGCCTTCTCGGACGGCGAGATCTTCCTCCGAACCCACAACGCGCTCTATTGCATCGCGCAGTGACGGTCTGTTCCGCCCGATCGGCCGCCCCGTTCTTCGCCTCAGTGAATGCCGGTCTGCGGACCCGGCGCTCCTCGTTTCCCCCTTGCGCACGGCCCCGGGGGACAGGCGCAATCGCCGCGCCATGCGACCTTATGCGGCGGTGATCTTCGATATGGACGGCGTGATCGTGGACAGCGAACCGCTGCACGAGAAAGCCTTCCAGCAGGTCTTCGAGGAGATGGGCTATGGGACGACCCATGGCTTCCACTTCCCCGACTACTACGGGCGTTCCGACAAGGCGCTGTGGCTGGACTTCATCGCCCGCCACGCGCCCCCGCAGCCCTTCGACGAGCTGATGGCCTGGAAGCAGGGTCGCTTCCTGACCCTGCTTGAGGCCGCCGAACCGATCTTCCCGCCCATCCCGTCCCTGGTGTCCGACCTCGCGCGCCAGACGCGCCTGGCCCTGGCCTCCGGTTCCAACCACGCGGTGATCGACGCCGTGCTGCGGATGCAGGGCCTGCGGACGCATTTCGAGACGGTGGTCAGCGCCCAGGATGTGACCCGTGGCAAACCGGCTCCGGACATCTTCCTGCACACCGCCCAGCGGTTGGGTGTGGACCCCGCCGACTGCGTGGTGATCGAGGACTCCGCCGCCGGGGTCGCTGCCGCCCGCGCGGCCGGCATGCGCGTCATCGGCATCACCAACACCCTGCCGGCAGGGAAGCTGCAGGACGCCACCGCCGTGGTGGCCGACTACGACGCCGTCCGCCGGCTGCTGTTGGACGGGGCGGCCTGAGGGTGGGGACCCGGGGCGGTCCTCAGACCTCGTCGAGCGGCTGGCGGGCGTCGCCAAAGGTGCCGGGACGCACGTCCATCTTGTCCATCATCGACAGGAAGAGCCGGCACATCTGGCGCTCGGGCTTGTCCTTGTAGTCGAGCACGCGCCCGCCACGGATGCGGCCGCCGCCGCTGCCGACCAGCACCACCGGCAGCTGGGTGGCGTCGTGGTTGCCGTTCAGCATCGACGAGCAGTAGAGGAGCATCGTGTTGTCGAGGAGCGTGAGCTCGCCCTCGCGGATGGCTTCCAGCCGGCGGGCGATGTAGGCCACCTGCTGCACGAAGAACTGGTTCACCTTGAGCCAGTCGGCCGAGTCGCTGTGCGAGAGCAGGTGGTGGATCATGTAGTCCACGCCCAGGTTGGGGAACCGCAGCGAGCTGTGGTCGTTGTTGAGCTTGAGGGTGGTGATCCGCGTGGTGTCGGTCTGGAACCCCAGCACCAGGATGTCGCACATGAGCTTCATGTGCTCGGCGATGTCCTGCGGGATGCCGTCGGCCGGGCGGGCCATGTCGGGCTTGGAGAGCGTGGGCCTCCAGCCCTGCAGCTCGCCCTTCTTGCCGGCGTTCTCGATGCGCTGCTCCACGTCGCGCACCGAGTCGAGGTACTCGTCGAGCTTGCGGCGGTCGTCGAGGCTGATCTGGCGGCGCAGGCTCTGCGCGTCGGTCATCACCGCGTCGAGCACGCTGCGGTCGCCCTTCTCGTTGGAATCCTTGAAGAGCCGGTCGAAGGCCAGGGCCGGGTAGATCTCCAGCGGAGTCGGGGTGGTCGGCGAGGTCCACGAGATGTGCGAGCTGTAGAGCATCGAGTAGTTCTTGTGGACCGATGGGTTGGACTTCTCGCAGCCCAGCACCAGGCTCGGCACCTTGGTCGTCCGGCCCTGCGCCTGCGCCACGAACTGGTCGAGGCTGGTGCCCGAGCGGATC
>JBIKMQ010000322.1:0-3905 GCA_044359215.1 Candidatus Chromulinivoraceae bacterium | reverse complement strand
AGGCGCAGCGTGTTGGCGATGTCCCAGATCTGGTCGGTCGAGGGGTGCTGCGCGTCGCCCGGGTCGTTGTCGCCGTCCACGCCGTTCCACACCTCGAAGAAGCGCTCGCCCACGACGGCGGCGAGGTCCTCGGCGGTGACCCCCCATTTGTAGTTCGGGTGGTTGACGTGCAGCAGCGTCGGGCGTCCCGAGCGCCGGCCGGCCTCGGCGACCTGATCGAGGGCCTTCTGGAGGATTTCCGGCACGGTGTCCCCCCGGAGCGCCGGCAGCGCCTCGTGCAGGTTGATGGCGCCGATGTGGATTTGCCGCCGCCGGGTCGTCTCCTGCGTCAGTTCCTCCGACTCGATCAGCAGGAAGCGGCCGCGCTCTTCCACCAGCGCCCGGAATTCGTCATAGGGTTTGAGACGCACCTCGCGGGTGCCGTTGGTCGGGTTTGTCCGGGTCTGCACCCAATCGGGCCCGTGCCGGCGCAGGTACGCCGCGAAGGCGTCCCTCGGACGGATGCCGGCCCGCCAAGGCTCCCCCTTGGCCCGGTCCGCCACCGACTTCAGGGACATCCACCGCTCGCCCCGGCTCAGGAGGTTGTGGTCCGAGAGCGCCAGGAAGTGGTACCCGCGCTCGCGGTACGACTCGGCGATCATCTCGGGGAAATCGTCGCCATCCGACCACAGCGTATGCGTGTGCAGGTTGCCCTTCCACCAGCGCACCTCGCCCGCGGCGAGCCCGAGGCCCGCGAGCCCCAGCGTGGCCGCGAGCAGGATCGGAAGCAGGCCGGGTCGGCCAGCAAGGGTCCGACCAGCAACGGGGTGTCGCGACCCGCCCCCGGGCGAGGGCGGGTCGGTCGGGCATGGGATGCTCATGAGCCCGGAATGCCCCAAGTCGGCCCCTGGGTTCAATCCGATTGCATTGATTCCGATCGATCGATGCTCACGGTTTGCGCAGGCGGAAGAAGCGTTCCGAGTCGGCGATCGGCAGGCTGGCCGAGTTCCCGGAAATGCCGGGGACGGGGCTCCAGCCCGAGGAAGTCGGCGACGTGGCGGACTCCAGCACGAAGCCCGAGGCGGCCGACGGCCACTCGATCACAAACCGGTCGACGGAGATCCGTGCGGACAACGCCGGCGCCGTGACCGGCCCGGATCCGGCGTAGATTCCGAAGTCGTCGATGCCCCAGTACCAGCTGTCGGTGCCGGCATGGGTGAACCGCAGGCGCACCTTGGATTGGTTGTCAGCCCCGCTCAATCGGA
This sequence comes from Candidatus Chromulinivoraceae bacterium, assembly GCA_044359215.1. Taxonomy (GTDB): domain Bacteria; phylum Verrucomicrobiota; class Verrucomicrobiia; order Limisphaerales; family UBA9464; genus SXXZ01. The sequence continues at coordinate 2,661 of JBIKMQ010000322.1, read as the reverse complement.
ACGCCTCGTAGCGCTTGGACTCGACCCGGTTGTCATCGACGCGGCCCTGGATGAATGGGGCGAGGGCGGCGTTGATCGGGGCAGCGACGAAGGCGCCATAGGTGCCACCGATCAAGTTTCCGGCGTCGTCCGTGTAGTTGGCCACGTCGCCGCGTTCCTGGTTGAGGGTCGCCTCGGCGTCCAGGGAACCGTCCTCGGCCTTGACCAGGTCGGCCTGGTCGATGAAATACGCCACCGGGCGCCAGGTGGATCCGCCATCGATGGAGTATTCCAGGGCCGCGATGCTGTCCTGGTTCTGCTCCCAGAGGCTCTTGAAGGCCACCTGGACATTGGTGCGACCCGACAGGTTGTAGTCGGGCGTCGTGATGGACATCACCTGGCTGCGGCCGATGGAGTAGCCCGAGGTGCTGAAGAGGAATCGGCCCCGGGCCAGCGGTTCATTCAGGATCTTCCCGTTCACCACGTTGGCCGGGTTCGGCACGTTCACCCGCTGGTAGTCCGTCCCCCAGTCGGCCGGGTTGTCCGGGTTGTTGTAGGTGATGAAGCTCCCGTTGAACCGAGCGGCGTCCACGGTGGTCCAGTCGGCATACGCCGCGGAGCCGAGGTTGCCGAAGTCGAGGTCCGGGTTGGCGATCTCGACGTAGGACTTGCGTGTCCAACCGGCGGGGACCTGGCCCTCGGGGATCGCATCGAAGTTTTCGAACACCAGGGGTTCGGGCAGTTCGAGGTTCCGGTAATCGGCCACCTGGAATGCGTTGGTGCTGCCGAAGCTGCGCGCCGGGACCCCGCTGTCCGAGAAGGACAGCACATAGACGTTCGACGAGGCGGGGGCCAGCAGGACCGCATTGGTGAAGGTCACCTCGGCCTGTTGGGCCGTGCCGGTCACCGTCGGGGTGACCGCCTTGCCGTTGAGGGAGAGGCGGATCGACGCGAGGGCGACGCCGTTGGTCAACGAGGCCCGGTAGGGGGCGTTGGGCGCGACGCCCGTCGCTCCCTGGGCCGGGCTGCTGGACACCACGCTCGGGCCCGTGGCCGCCTGCGCCGTGGCCACGGTGATCGGCTCGCTGGCCAGCACCGTGTAGCCGTCATTTTCCAGCAGGTAGGCGCGGTAGTCGCCGACGGCCGTCAGGCCGGAGGCGAAGCTCACCGAGCCCGAGGCCTGACCGGTGGTGCCCGACCGGGTGCCGTCCACGTAGAACCAGAGGGTCGAGGCCACGGAGCCCGGGGTCTGGCCGGCCTTGTAGATGCCGACCCAGTCCTTGGGATTGGCCGGTCCGTTGGTGAACCCAACGGTGATGGCTTCGCCGGGGGCGAAGCGGTTGCCGGAGGGCCGAACCGCCGGGGCGGTGGGCTCGATCACGTTGAAGGAGACGTTGGTCACCACGGTGTAGCCGTCGTTGACCAGCAGGTAGGCCGTCCAGACCCCGGCGAGGTTCAGTCCCGACCCGAAGGTCATGGAACCCTCGCGCAGACCCGCCCCCGCAGTCCGGGTGCCATTGACGTAGTTCCAGAGGGTCGATCCGGTCGATCCTGGCGTGACGCCGTCGGGATAGATGCCGATCCAATCCTTGGGATTGCCCGGGCCGCCGGCGAAGGACACCGAGATGGCTTCGCCCGGGAAGTAGTTCTCGCGGCTGGTGATCACGGATTGAGCCGTGAGGGTGGGGCTGATGGCGAGGCCGGCCAGGAGGGCTGTCAGGATCCTTTTGGGACTGGGTCTATGGGAGGTCGGATTCGTTTTCATGAGTTCAGGTCCATTGCATGGGTTGGGGAGGGTGTTGGGATCGAGAGGGGAAGGAGGCAACGGGGTGGACTTCGAATCTCAGGGGGTCAGGGCCACCGGGGTGATGCCGTCGGGTCCGGGTTGGGCCCATTCCGTGACGATCCTCCCGCCGGCCTCGGAGGCGATCGGCACCCACTCGGTGTCGTTGGTGCGACGCACCCAGCGGTGGGCCTGGGCCTCGGAGCGCGGGATCGACGGGGCGGGGCCTCCCTGGCGTGCCTGCTCCATCTGTCGCTGCAACTCGGGCGAGTAGCGCTCGAGGTAGGCCACCCGCCATGAGGACCGCTCGTCGGGTTTGCCCGTCACCGACACGACCACTGCGCGGTAGCCGTCGGCGTCGGGGCCGTCGATGCCGGCCACCGGTGGGATGGCGTCGATCGGGCCCTCGAAGAGCCGCCCGGCGCTCAGGTCATAGAAGAATCCCCTGGGGCCGCTCTCGCTGGACGACCAGGTCCGGTACAGCAGCGCCAGGGCTGCGGCGGCCGCCACGGCGGCTCCGGCCAGTTGCAGGTTCTTCGGGGTGGCCATGGTGGGTCAGTGGGGATCGGCCTTGGCCGACCACCAGCATTCGTTCGTGTTGCAGGGGATTCGGCCCGGATCGAGCGTGCGAGCGCTGCCGTCGGCGAACGCGTGGTTCGAGCGGCGCTGGTGGCGTACCGCCCCCTTGTCGCCCTGCGCCAGCCGGTTGAAGCCCGCCTGGTTGGCGTCGCCCAACTCCTTCCAGATCCACCATCGGTCGGACGGTCAAACCCCGTACACGTCGCTGTGGCCGTCGGCGAAGAGGATCAACTGCGAAGCCGCTTCCACCATGCCCCATCGGCAGAGGTTGTTCTCGTATCCGGCCGGCCGGCCGAACGGTGGTTGTGCTCCGCCCGAGA
>JBIKMQ010000323.1:0-3905 GCA_044359215.1 Candidatus Chromulinivoraceae bacterium | reverse complement strand
CGCCTTCCTGGTCGTCGCCGTCGAGAATGGCGGCAACGACGGCAAGAACAGCGAACGCGGCCTCGAGTACGACACGATGTCCGACCGCTTCGCCCGCTTCATCAACGACGAGGTCTTCCCCGCCGTGCTGGCCGACCCCGCCATCCGTGCCGCCTATCCCAAGCTGGCCATCACCCGCGACCCGTGGGGCCGGGCCACCATGGGCTGCAGCTCGGGTGGGGCCGCGGCGATGACCATGGCCTGGTTCCGGCCCGACCTCTTCCGGCGGGTCATCGCCTACTCCGGCACCTTCGTGGACCAGCAAGACGACGACGCGCCCGAGGAGGCCAAGTATCCGCTGGGAGCCTGGGAGTACCACTCCAGCCTGAAGCTCATCGCCCGCAGCCCGAAGAAGCCCCTGCGGATCTTCACCCACGTCTCGGAAAACGACCTTCGCGCCAAGGACGCCGAGGAGACCTACCACAACTGGGTCATGGCCGGCGAGCGCACGGCTGCGGCCCTGCGCGACAAGAGCTACCACCACCGATACGTCTTCAGCCGGGCCACCGGCCACTGCGACTCCAAGGTCTTCGAGCACACCCTCGCCGACACCCTCGTGTGGCTCTGGCGCGGTTACCCCGCGCCCTGAGGAAGGGCACGAGCGGAAGCCGTGAGGCAAGGCCTGGCCCCTCGGACGGGAGAGCGGGCCCCGAAATGGAAACAGGCCGCCTTTTCAGGGCGGCCTGTCGTTGAAAGAGAGTCCGGATCCGTGCGGGCTCAGCGTTGGTACCAGGAGAGCGTGTCCCGCAGGCCCTCGTCCCAGCCCACCTTCGGATCGAAACCAAAGGCGGACCGGGCGGCGGAAATGTCGGCCAGGGAATGGCGGACATCCCCGGCGCGCGGCTCACGATGCCCTGGCACGATGGACTGCCCGAGGATCGCATTCAGGCTGGCCATCAATTGCAGCAGACTGACGCCCTCGCCCCGGGCGATGTTGAACACCCGGCCCGCCACCGCCGACTCCGGCGCCTCGGCCACCGCGATGTTGGCGGCGACCACATTGGACACGTGCACGAAATCGCGGGTCTGGAGCCCGTCGCCGAACATCACCGGCGTCTCGGCCCGAAGCGCCTGGGTGCAGAAGCGGGCGATCACCCCCGAATAGGGCGAGTTGAACGACTGGCGTGGTCCGAACACGTTGAAATACCGCAGCGACACCGTCGGCAGGCCATGGAACTGGTGGAACATCCGGCCGTAGGTCTCGGCCGCATACTTCTGCAACGCGTAGGGCGACAGCGGTTCCGGCGGCAGGCTCTCGTGCTTGGCCGGCGTGTCGTTGTTGCCGTAGATCGCCGACGACGACGCGAAGACCCACCGGCGGACCCCAGCCGCCCGCGACGCCTCCAGCAACTGCACGGCGGCCGTCAGATTGGTGTGGTTGGACGAGACCGGCTCGGAGATCGACCGGGGCACGCTCGGCATGGCCGCCTCGTGGAACACCCAATCGCATCCCGCGACCGCCCGCCGGACCAGCGCCTCGTCGCCCACATCGCCCTCGATCACCTGCACCGGATCGCCCGACCGGACCCACGCGAGGTTGTCGCGCGACCCGAGCGAGAAATCATCGAGCACAACCACCGAGTGTCCCCGGCGCACCAGCGCCTCTGCCAGATGGGATCCGATGAACCCGGCGCCGCCGGTGACCAAGGCCTTCATGAAGTGGCCACCTAACCGCCCGACGAAACCAGGGTCAAGGACCGAGCGGGATCCTCGATTGGACCGCGGGGCATTCACCAGACTTCTCGGGCGGGGCATGGCTCCCAACTCCGCCTTTTCCCGCCCCCCAGGTCTTCTGTCATGCTGGGCCCATGGGAACCATCCTCCTGAGACGGTCCGGGCAACGCGGGCACGCCGACCACGGTTGGCTCGACTCATGGCACACCTTCAGCTTTGCCGACTACCATGACCCGCGATGGATGGGCTTCCGATCGCTGCGGGTGATCAACGACGACGTGATCCAGCCCGGCATGGGCTTCGGCCTGCACCCGCACCGGGACATGGAGATCCTCACCTACATCCTGCGCGGACAGCTCGAACACCGCGACTCCATGGGCAACCGGCGGACCATCGGAACGGGCGATGTCCAGTACATGGCCGCCGGCACCGGCATCCGGCACAGCGAGATGAACCCGTCGTCGGACCAAGCGGTGCACCTCCTCCAGATCTGGATCGTCCCGGAACGCCGAGGCTTGGAACCGCGCTATGCGGAGAGATCCATGGCAACCGCCCCGGGGGGCCGGCTGCATCTCGTGGCAAGCCATACCGGACGGGAGGATTCCCTGGCCATCCACCAGGACGTCGATCTCTGGTTCGGGCGGCTGGAGGCAGGCGACCACGCGGCCCATCGGTTGGCCCCTGGACGCCATGCGTGGCTGCACGTCGCCGAAGGCTCGATCCGCCTCGGAGAAGAACGCCTCGGCGCCGGCGATGCCGCGGCCGTCACCGGTCCCGAAGGGCTGGAGATCGTCGCTTTGGAACCCGGACAGGTGCTGCTCTTCGACCTCGCGTGAGGCGTCGACGTTCACCCGGCAGGCCGATGGGCCCGATGGGCCCGATGGGCTCGATGGGCCGTACCGCATCCCCCAGACCTTCGAGCGACCTCAGCCGGGCGACACCGCGACCGTTGCCGGGCCCACCAGTTCGCGGTGCAAGTGGTGGACGAGGGTGGCGTTGTCGCACTGCAGGTACTGCATCGAGCCTCCCATCCGCGAGAAGCTCTTGCAGAACCTGAGGTAATACGCCGGGTTGGTCTTGGGCGGCTCGCCCTGGGTCCAATCCCAGCCGCCGCCGTCCTGGAGGTCCACCACGTAGATGCGGTGGCCCGACACCGGCCCGCGTCCCTGCTGAAAGCGCAGGTTGTGCACGCAACTGAGGCTCTTCTCGAAGACCTGTGGGGCCATGATTGCCGAACCGATCGACAGCACCACCCCGCCATCGAGTGATTCCACCGCCCCGGCAAACGAGCGGAAGTCCTGAGCCGCCGCCCGGCCGATCACCGCCCCGTTGAACATCGGATGGCAGGAGATGATGTCGTACCCGATGCCCGGGTGCACCGTCACGGGCACCCCAAGCCGCCAGGCTTGGGCCAGCAGGCTGGCGGGCTTCCAGGCGTGGGTCACCGGGTGGCGACCGGCGGCCAGCCCATGGCGGGCCATCATCGAGAGCAGCTCGCAGCAGGCCCCCGCCATCGGATCGGCCGGGAACTGCGAGACCAGCTGGACCAGCATGTCGGGCTCGGGCAGCTCGCAGCCATCCTCCTGGATGAAGCGGCCGAGCGATTGGCCGTAGCCGAGGCCCTGCAACGCCCCGGCCAGCAAGGCCAGATGGATGTTCCGTCCCGTCTCGTCCCACGTGCCGAAGGTGCCCGCCGCCACGTTCTCCTCCACCCCCTCGGTCGAGCGCCCGAGCCAGGCGTACTCCCAGTCGTGGATCGTGCCGGCGCCATTGGTCGCCAGGTGCTGGATGAAGCCGGCCTCCATCAAGCCCGTCAGCAGCGGCACCGCGCCGTTGCGGATGAGGTGGGCGCCGTACATCAGGATCACCGGTGCGCCCGCCTTGCGGGCGGCCCGCATCGCCTCGGCGATCTCGGCCACCCGATCGGCCTGGGCCGGTGGGAGCGGCACGGGCGGGCGATCCGGGGAGATGAGGATGTCCTCCACGCGGGTCAGACTCCTGCGCTCGGCCAGGGGCCGCACCTTCAACCGCATCAAATCGAGTTCCGCCATGTCGGACAGGATTGGAAGCCTCGGGAGCCCGCGAAGGAAAGTCTGCAATCACCGGGGCCGGGCCGAGGCAAGGCGCCGCCAACCGCCCATTTTGGGCCGCGACACCGGGGTCTGGGCAGCATCTCGGAGACCGGCACGGGC